>CAJIZJ010000023.1 GCA_905181825.1 uncultured Flavobacteriaceae bacterium | reverse complement strand
AAATAGATGACATGGGCCACACGGCTGTAAATAGCAATTTAAGAGATGTCTGGAGTTGGATGTTTGCTGGAGTGAATAGGGCTAACTACTTTTTAGAATTCCAAGATAAAACTGAATTCGAAGGACGCAACGCTATGGTTGCGGAAGTACGTTTCCTTAGAGCCTATTACCATTTTGAATTAGTTAAATGGTTTGGAGCGCTTCCAATAAAAAACTATGACGCTGCTTTACAAGGAGCTGGAACAAGATTTTCACCCGGAGACGAGCTTTCTACCGCTAGATATTCTGTAGAAGAGGTGTATGCGCTTATTGAAAGTGATTTAATGTTCGCCGTTAACAACTTGGAGTATAGCGCCCCTCAAGTAGGGCGAGTAACCAAAGGAGCTGCAGAAGCATTACTTGGAAAAGCGTATTTATACCAAGATAAATTTACTGATGCTGCAACGGTATTGGACAATGTGATTAATAATGGACCTTATCAACTTGCTGCTAGTTATGCAACTATGTTTGAAAACGAAGGAGAAAATAATGTTGAGTCTGTATTTGAAGTACAGTATACAGATGCTGAAGGGGCTGGGTTTGGTTGTCTTCAATGTAGTGAAGGAAATGTTGCCGTTGGATTTAACGGAATTAGAAACCACACAGGTCCAACCTATGATTCTGGATATAGCTTTAATGTACCAACTCAAGAAGCAGTTGATGCTTTTGAAGCTGGTGATTCAAGAAAAGAGGTGTCTATTCTTGATATCGAAGCTTGGGCAACAGAAACTGGTGCTACCTACGGAATAGGGTATGAGCATACAGGGTATTACAACAGAAAATACCTTGCACGCCAAGGGGATCAAAACATTGGCGATCAAAACTTAACAAACCCTAATAATTACAGGTCAATTCGTTTTGCAGATGTATTGCTTATGGCCGCTGAAGCTAATAATAGGGGCGGTATTGATGACTCAAAAGCACAGGTATACCTAAACTTGGTACGTACACGTGCATTTGGCACTAACGCTAACAATGTAACTGCTGCTGGGGCTGAACTAACCGACGCTATCTATCATGAAAGACGTGTAGAATTAGTAGGTGAAGGGCATCGCTTCTTTGACCTTGTAAGAACTGGTCAAGCATCTTCTGAAATTGAAGGCTTTGAAGCAGGTAAACACGAAATATTTCCTATTCCAATTCAAGAAATTCAATTCTCTAACGGAAACTGGAATCAAAATCCAAACTATTAAAAAATATAACTATGAAAATACTAAAATATATACTTAGTCTTTGTGTTGTTGTTCTTGCATTAACCACTTGCTCTGACGATGAAAAAGACTTAAATTTTATTTCAAATGTTGAGGCGCCTTCTGAATTAGCAATGCTTTTTCAAGTGACTCAAGACAATACAGGTTTTGTAACAATCACGCCAACCGCAGAGGGAGCTGTTGGGTTTGATATTTATTTTGGAGATGATACTCTAGAGCCTGAAAACTTTAGTAACGGCCAAAACACATCACATACATATGTTGAAGGAACTTATACAGTTACGGCTGTAGCCTATGGCGTTACAGGCTTAGAAACAACCCTGGCTCAAGAGTTAGTCGTTTCATTTCAAGCGCCTTCTAACTTAGAAGTGACTATTGAAAATGATGCTGCAATCTCTAAACGTGTAAATGTTACAGCTTCAGCTGATTTTTCTGTAAGTTTTGATGTGACTTCTCTAGGAACTACTGAAGAAACACCTTCACCAGTTACGGGGAATATTGGTGAAACAGTGTTTTTGGATTTCTTAGAACCAGGAACCTACACAATTACTGTAGAAGCAATGGGAGCGGCAATCGAAACGACTGTTTATACTGAAGACTTTGAAGTGACGGAAATTATATCTCCTTTAACATCAGCTCCAACTCCGCCATCAAGACAACCAGATGATGTTATCTCTTTGTACAGCGATGTATATACCAATATTGAATTATCTGAACTTAACCCGGGTTGGGGACAAACAACAACCCTTACAGAGGTGCAAGTTGAAGGAAATAATACGTGGTTTTATAATGATTTAAACTATACAGGGATTGTAACTGATTATGGAAATGCAACTGATGTTTCAGCAATGGAATTTGTTCATTTTGACTATTGGACTCCAGACGCTACTGTTTTAGGACTTAAGTTAGTTAATACTTCTTATGCAGATGGAGACCCTTTGAAAGAAGACATTGAGTTTGTCGACCCTATCAGCCTTGGTGAATGGGTAAGCGTAGATATTTCGTTAGCAGAATATACAACTGATGTTTCTGGAATTACACAGTTGTTATACGATACGACAGGAAACAATGCAATTGTTTATGTAGATAATTTATATTTTTACAGAGAAGCTACCGATACCAGTTTATTTGACGATGGATTATTAACCAATGGTGATTTTGAACTAGGAAGTGAATCTTGGCTTGTGGGAGTTGATCCTGCTTCTGCTGCGCCGGTAACTACAGATACTGCAGGGAACACTTATTACTCTGTTAATGTTACCAATCCTGACTCAACACAGCCATACCTTG
>CAJIZJ010000022.1 GCA_905181825.1 uncultured Flavobacteriaceae bacterium | reverse complement strand
ATGGTAATCCAATACATTAAGAGTTGGGCCTTTGGGTTAGTTGATGAGTTTGCCTAATGCGAAAATAATCGCTAAAAGAACAACAACCCACCAGTACTTTTTAAGCATAGTTTCAGTCCATTTATTTGAGCCCCACATGTTTTATGTTTTTATTTAAATGTATGATATTTTATAACAACCGTCTATTTATAAAATTTTTCAACTGCATTTATTCTGTTGTAAACGAAGATGCAGGCAAGCCTTCTCTATTAAATAAGCTGGCATTACTAACGTCTCTCCAGGCATATCTAGAAAACTTTGGGTTGGGTACAGAGGCTGAAAACACCTCTACTGTTTTTCCTATAATTTTTGCAACCGCAGGTACATAGATCTTATCCGCTCCCGCAATTTCAAATTCTTTCAACGCCCCAGTGGAACTCATTAGGCCACTTCCTATAAAATCAAACTCTAAGATTAATTTAGGTCCATCTATTTTCTGACTCCGGTAGAGCGGGCCAGAGGCCACGAGTGCCTTTCCATAATCATTTGCTAATGCCAAGCCTGCCAATCTATAGCCTACATCGTGTTTGTTAGACGGATGTATGTCATTATCTTCTCCAATATCCAAAGTGACCACCATTCCTGTTTTGGGTAATTTCAATGTTTTTCTTTGTGCATCACGCAGGGATGATGAGAGGCCATTATGATATTCAAAGGGAGCTATTTGTACAAAGTAAAACGGAAAGTCATTGGACCATTGGGTTCGCCAATCGGTAATTAAAGCAGGGAACAGTTGTTCATACTCCTTAAATCGGAGTATGTTATTTTCTCCTTGATACCATATTGTTCCTTTAATGTCGTAGGGAACTAAGGGGTTAATCATGCCGTTGAAAAGCGACGATTTTGAATTTTGATTGTAGGTGGTTACCGCTGGTCTTTTGGAAAAATCAATAGACGCTTTATTGTAAAAATAAAAATCGATGTACGGCCATGAATGCGCACTCAAAGAGTGATATACTTCGGCAGAGACTTTATAGTTCCAAGTCCCATCTAAATCGATAGGAGCGCTCTCAGAGTGAAGTAGTGAAACGCTGCCTACATTGCCCTCTTTATATTGATTGACCACCCTAATGACAATACTGTTTTCTCCAACTTTAAGTATATTTTTCGGAATTTTATAAGTTCTAGTATTGGCGCTTGGTTTCCCCATAGTCGACCCAATGAGTTCCCCATTTAAATAGGTGAAATCCATATCGTTTACCGCGCCCAAACGCAGCGAATAATCGCCTTTAATAGCTGTTAGAGTGAACGCTTTTTGAATTAAAATAGCCCCGTCAAAATCATTGGTTTCGTAAATATTATCAATGCTTCCTGGGATTTTTATTTGCTTCCAGCTGTCATAATCCGTGTCCTTTGAAGTGATGTATGGCTCATCTCTAAAATCAAAATGCTTCCATTGTTCTGGAACCCCATGTGGGTCCTCAATAAACAAATACCAAATATCGGAAGGTGATTTTTCAGATTCAAATTGTGAAAACCATTCGTGAGACCTCGAAGCGTTTTCAATTAATGCGCCGTAATTACTCATGGTATCATCCAAAACATCTAAGGTGCTCAGTTTGGCTCTACTCGTCCACGCTTCTATATCAGTGCCCCCCCAACTAGCGTGTATAATCCCAACAGGAACATTTAATTCTTTATGAAGTCTTTTTGCAAAAAAATACGCAGCAGCACTAAATGGAGAGATGGTGTTTCCTACAGCTCTTTTCCAAGTCCCTTTGAATTCCTCAACCGGGATTAAACTCAATTGTTTTTCAACATTAATCATGCGAATGTTTGGGTAATTTGCGGTGGAGCGTTCTAACTCTGAAAAATCAGTCGTATTACAGCAGTAATCAAAGTCCATTTCCATATTGGATTGTCCTGAGGCCAACCAGACTTCCCCGATCAACACATCTTTAATTGATATGGTAGTACTTTTGGTACGAATAGTAACCTCATAAGGTCCTCCTGCTTTAGGCGTAGCGATGCTAAGTTTCCACTGCCCAAAAGCATCGGCCACAGAAGTGGATTCACTTCCCCAGCTTCCGTGAACTGTAATTTCTTCGTTTGGTGTATAGCTTCCCCAAAATGCCACCTCTTTTTTTTGTTGTAGCACCATATGGTCAGTGAACAGCGCATTTAGGTGCAGCTCTTTTTTTTCTGACTGCTGACAGCCACTAAGAACCAAAACAGTAAACAGCAATACTAAACTTAAAGAAGTTCGCTTCATGTCTATCTACTTAAGGCAGTTTCGATTGCTTTTTCTGCTAGTTTTTCCATGACTAAATAGCCCGCTACATTAGGATGAACAAGGTCGTCTGCAGCAGTATAATCTGGTACTTTTAAGCCATCATTATCATCGACCATTGCAGTGAAGTAATCAAGATATATGAAGTTGTTTTGTTTGGCATAAGCCTTTAATTCTTTGTTGATTGAAATGATTTTTGGTGCAGGATTTAATCCGGGCTTCCATAAATACTCTATCGCAGGTAAGATGGAGGAAATCACAACTTCTATTCCGTTGGCATTGGCTATTTCTGCCATGGATTTAATGTTTCCTATAATGGTTTCTAAGGGCGTAAATCCTGTGTTTCCTGCTATATCATTTGTACCCGCTAATATAAGCACTACTTTTGGATTTAAATCCACTACATCTGGCCGAAAACGCAGTAGCATTTGAGGCGTTGTTTGGCCACCAATCCCTCTGTTAATATAATCTCTATTCTCAAAAAATTCTGGACGCATAAACACCCACCCTTCAGTGATAGAATTCCCCATCAAAACGACTCGATTTTCAGTTTTCGAATGTAGCTTAAGTTCTAGGTTAGCTTTTGCATAATATCCTGTATTTGCAAATTCACTCCAGTTCTGAGCGTTTATATCTTGGGTGATGAATTGTAATAAAAACACGGAGAGGATTATATATTTTAAATTCATTTTTGTTTTATTTAGTTAGTTGTATGGGTTTAATTAAGTGTAATAATATGCATTAGTTATTAAATTTCTATTATTATTTCGTAATTGAAGGGATTATTTAGATAAATAACCTAAGAGCTTAGGTAGATGACGAGAGTTTCCTTAAATGAAACAATTAGTAATACTAATTGCTTATAATTTGATCTAAGATAGTTTCGTTATTTTATCTATTTAAATCATTTTTGAGAAACATTTAATTTCTTGATCCTACAATATATTTTGCTTTTATTCTAATGTCATTTTCTTTGAATGAACCTGAGCCAAAATCTTCGAAACTAATTATAGTCAGTCTATTATTGGGGAGCATTTTTCTGGCTTCTCTGAAATCTTGATTTATTTTTGATAAATTATCAAAAAAGGCTGCTTGAGTTTTTTCAAGATCTAGTAATTCGATTGTTTCTCCTTTCTGAACTTCTATTGAAATGATTAATTTTTTATTCCCTTCGTTGTCTTCGTCTATAGTAAGGTTGTAAGAGTTAACAATTTTAGATAATTCAGGTAGCGAATAAATAACTTCATTAATATCTGTAGGGCTTATGTTTGCTCCAAAAAACGATACCGTCATATCTGCTCTTCCGTAGTGAAATAATAATGGTAAATCTGTTTGAGGTCTTGCTAATTTATCAAGGCTGATATTTAAACTTTTTAAAATAGAGTAGAGGTCTTTAATTGATAAGGTATGGCCTCTATCATGTATGTTATACCTCACTTTAGGAGATATGTAATCGGGGCGACCGATCGTAACAATTAATTCCCCAGCCTCAGACGACTCAATTAAAAAATCTGTTGGATTATATTGAAAAATCATTGGAAGTGCACCGGTGTGCTTTAAGAGTTTTGATTGTAATGATTGATTTGAACGTAATAATCTTCTAAGGCTTATTGTAAAATCATTTTCTGCAGAAATATTTAATTCTAAATCAGATGCTCCCAAAGAGCTATAGGCTTTTTTAATTCCTTTTTGAAATAGATAATCTCTCATTCCTTCAGACATTGATTCTCCTCCAAAAATGAAAGCAATGTTAAATTTCTCCCATTCTATTTCTGAGTTATCAACTAAATATTTTAGAAAGGGAGGATAGCCCATTATTACATAATTATGATTTTTTCCAAATTGTTTAAGCGTATTTTCAATTTTTTCTTTTTCAGGACCCAGAGATTTTAATTTTGAAAAGGAGACACAACTCATAGTAACATTGACACCCGTAGCCCAAGGGCCTAATGCAAAAGCATTAATGACAAATAACGGCTCTTTGCCCACTAGGGATCTCATTCCAAACTCAATCATTTTGGCATTTCGTTTTCTTTCTTTTAAGCCTCGAACCCAGTTGGTTGCTGTTCCACTACTCCCCGAAGATTCATCAATAATTATATTTTTAGTTGGAATTTTCCCTCCTACACATCTAGCATCAATAGAAAATTTATTGATATAATTTTTTTTATCAATTTCTGGAATCTCATAAATATTGGGTACCAGCCCACTAAACGAAGGTTTAGAAAAATTATGAGTCTTTAAAAATGCCTTGTAAGCCGGCACTCTTCTTTTGGCCTTAATAAATTCTGAATAGGCTCTGGCTTTGCTATTAAATGTTCTAATTTTGTTAATCCCTGAAATATGTATAAGCTTTATGGTAAAATTTGATAGCATTAATGGTTTTCGGATAAGCTCAATTAACCATGCGTAGAATAAGATTATTAGGTGTCTCATAATTTAATTAATTAATATTTCATTTGTACTTAACCTAAAGCTTCTTGTCGGAGTTTTACTGTATCCTGCACGAAAAATCATCCATGTCTTTTTAGGGGCTTCTGGCTGAGTTAATTGATCTTTAATTTTACTGTAGGCATTTTTGTTTGTAATCAAAGATCCAAATGGATGAATGTAAGCATTTTCATCGCTCATTATAAGCCAAGTTCTAGCAAACATCCTTCCACATTGTACCCAGTCCTCTTTTTGGTTAAATGCGCCTCCAAACCAACAGATCGTACTGGTTCCCTTAAATGTTGACATGTAATACTTTTTTAATAATTTCTTACGAAAGCCTTTGGTCCATCTATTATGGTTTTTGAAAATAGATCTTGTCAAACGGCCAGAAAAACCCATACACTTTGTCCAGAGGCCATCTTTATGAGTTTTGGCTTCTTTTTTACTGTATCGAAACAAGCGGTCAAGTTCATCTCTAGTTGGTTTTGAAGCTAAGTCCTCAAATAAGGTTTCTTCATTTAAGTTGACGACAAAGTCGACGACCTCCTTTTCCGATGAGTGAAAAAAATCGTGATCAAATTTTTCAGCTTCTTTTTTTATGCGTTTAATGGTATTTTGTTTTAGCTTTTTGCCATCATAATGAAGACGAGACGTTCTTCTATCAAAAATTAAATTTTTGTTTAGTTCCTCTTTTTCTATGGTTGAAACGAGTTTCAGTGTTGCAAAAAGCGTTGGTTTAGATGATTTAATTGAAACTGAATCATGAAAATGCTCTATTGTTACTCTATAACCAAATGGGGCTGCAGCAATTGAAAGGTGTTCAATAAATACGCCCATTGCTATCGTTGTAAATATAGAATCAGGATCTTCTACTGGAAGAAGTCGCTCAGGGTTGTAAAAAAGTTCGGCTTCGATTTCTGAAATTATCTTCACTTGGTGGGGCTGTAAGTTGTGAATGGTGGGAGCCCAGCGTGCAATTTCTATTAATTCGTTCCAACTAGGAGTAACACAAGGTATGACTTTAGTTAACGCCCACAACTGTTTGAATGGGTTAGTCACAGCGATAAAGGATACTCCAAGCAATGTTTTTTTTATAAATTCACGTCTCAAATTTTTCACCCGTTTTTTTTTATAATTATGACCATATCTAACTTTTAGTTATTCATGCTTATTTTCACTTCTTTTTTGTAGAGTACATGAATCATTTGGTATGATTTTATTTATTATGAATTCAATATAAATAAATTATATAACAATTTAAAGAAATTGGTCCTTAATGTTATGTTCTTGAGTTCAATATTAATATAGTAAATAAAGTTATTAGTTTGTTTATCAGTTACATATGATCAGTATCGCCATTAAGTCTCTGGAAATCAATAAACTACATTTAATTACATATTTTTTTTTAGCTATGGGCTGTATATGGGCTTAAAAATTAAGATGCCATTTAATATTTTTGTTTAAACTAAAACAAATAACTTATTATGAAAAAATTACTTTTTGGGTGTTTAATCACCCTATTTGCTACTACTAGCTGTAAGTCAACTTTAGCTAGTGTGTCTTCTACGCCACTTGCGGTGACAGAAAATATCAGACCTTTAGATGCAGATATTTCTGTAGATGTCAACACTAAAATTGAAGGTCGTTCAGAGTCATTGTATTTCTTGTTTTTCAGAATCAAAGGAGACTCTAAGTATGCAGAAGGTGTAGATTATTCTACAAAATCTGGATTACTTCCAAGTTTAAAAGTTGATAGAGCTAAAGCATCTGCTGCATTTAAAGCGGTTAAGTCTTCTGGTTGTGATGTTATTGTGCATCCAAATTACGAGGTTAATGTTATGGACTACGTATTTTTCAAAAAGATTGACGTAAAAGTAACTGGCTATGCAGGTACCATTAATCGTATTTTTCAGAAAAAACAAGGTGATCTATAGTAAGTCATCAGATTAAAGAATAAATAACGATTTTAAACTAATTTAAATAACATATTATGAAAAAATTAATTTTACTTATTTGCTTGTTTACTTTTTCAGCAACGCAAGCACAAGACCTTTTTGGCGGTGTTAAGTTTAGTCTTAACATGCCTTCTGTTTCAGGAAGTAGTACAGATGCCGACCTTGGTTTCAGTATTGGCTATTTTGAAACCATGTACCTGTCTGAAAGCTTCGCTTTAGAAGGGGAAATTAACTATACAACGATGTCTTGGGAAACTACTTATGGAGAGGGAGAGCAATCTTATACTGTTAGTGATGATGCGTCATTCATTGAAATTCCATTAATGGCCAAATACGTTATGGATAATTTTCATTTGGCAGCAGGTCTACAGCTTAATTTTGGAGGTATGTCAAATACAGTCCCGTTATTTGATGCGTCTTACCATACTGAAAGTTTTAGATTTGGCGCAAGATACGTTGCCTATGGTGAAGATCTTGTTGGAGAGTCAACAACAAATTACTCATTTTATATTGGATACACGTTGTTTTAAAAGCAGCGTAGTTGCTAGTATTTTTGTATTAAAACCTTACCGTATTGGTAAGGTTTTTTTTGTTTAAATTTAGCATGTATTTAATTTGATAAAATTATATTTATTAATAGAGTTTTAAATCAAGTTTATATAACAAATAAATGCAAGTTAACTAAACCAACCAACCAAATGGCCTTTAATATTGTACTGGTAGAACCAGAAATCCCTAACAACACTGGAAACATAGGTAGGCTAAGCTTGGCCTCTGGATCGGTATTGCACCTTGTAAAACCGTTTGGTTTTGAGTTAACCGATGCGCGCCTTAAACGCGCAGGGCTGGATTACTGGCAGTATATTACAGTTAAAACTTATGAGAGCTTAGAGTCTTTTTTAGACATTAATAAAAATGAGAAGATGGTCTTTCTTTCTGCTGCAGCCGATAAGGAGTATACTGAGATTGACTATTCTGATAATTTGTTTTTTGTATTTGGAAAAGAGTCTGTTGGTTTACCCAAGCAGTTGGTGGCGAACAACGCAAATAAATTATTTAAAATTCCGATTCATAGTCCACACGTGAGAAGTCTAAACTTAGCCAACGCCGTGAGTATTGTTGTTTTTGAGGGGCTTAGATTTATCAAGTAATATTACTTTAATCATTAAATAAATTCAATGTCACTAATACGGGTAATAGCCTGTAATGTTCCCTGCTTTTGCGTAGCGGGCAACCACATACGTTTTCCCGGTCTTAGAACGGGCAAAGCCAAAGCCAACATGGGCCGTTGTTTCCCAAATCATTTGAGTATAGTGTCCAATGGCTCCAAAATTGGGTTCTTCCCCAATCCTAGAGTAGCGATAGTCTTTTTTTTCTCTATACCAGCTCAACGAGGCGTCTTTAAATGGGTGATTACTAAAAGTAACTTCATTTCCACTTGAGCTATAGCTCATATATAGGTTTTCGCCGTCTTTAGTTGTTTTACTATGATTTAAACCTCTGTCTAGTTTTGCCATTTTTTTTGCATAAGCATCTGCCTGTTTGGCTAGTTTTTTGGAGTACGAGAGAGGGGCTATACCTAGCTCAGCTCTTGCCTCATTATGAACTATTAAAGCGAGTTCTTGGTCGTTTTGACTAGCAATACAAGTACTATGTAATAGTAATGCACAAACGATAATTGATTTACTCATTCTGTTTAGTTTAGTGGTTGTGATTTTTAAAGCTATAGAAATAGTCTTAAATTAGCAACTACAACCAATATTAATACAATGAAATACATCACTTTTTTATTCATCTTTTTTAGTTTTTTATCTGCATCGCATGGCCAGAAATCGAAATGTGCTGAAAACAAAAGCTATAATAACGCCACCTATATCGGGTGTCTAGATTATGAGGGTAATCCTAGTGGTCATGGAATAATGACTTTCGATAATGGTCAAGTATATGACGGTGATTGGTTGCGAGGCGAGATGGAAGGTTCTGGAGTAATGACTTTTGATGATGGTCAAGTGTATGATGGTGGTTGGGTGCGAGGTGAGATGGAAGGTTCTGGAGTAATGACTGACAGTAATGGTCAAGTATATGATGGTCAATGGAAAAACAACTCAAAAAACGGTCAGGGAATATTGACAATAATCAATAAGGGTCAGATTCAAAAATCTGAAGGTTTTTTTGTTGATAATCAGTTGCTAACTGGAGTAAAAGAAATAGATTTTGGCAATGGTATGTCATCAGTTTCACAAGTCGAAAATAAAAAGACTATAGAGAGAATTCTGAATACAGTTGATTGTGTAGTTTATAGTTATGGGAAGCATCGTTCTGACGGACAATTAGAAAATGGCACAAAAAAGTATGTTTATGAAGACAATATAGTCATTGAGAGTGAAGTTTTTGATGGAGTTGAAACAGAAATTAAAAATAACACTAAAAACTACTTTATTGAAAATGATATTGTAGGTCAGGATGATTTTATTGCTGTTGATTTAGAAAGAGATGGAAATTCGATGATTATCTACTTGGGTTTTTCTACTGAAACAACTATTGAGCCTGTTCGATTTGTTTTTGATACAGGTGCAGAAGTTTTTTCAATTGGCTTCAGGTTATTTGATTACCTTAAAAAGAACGGACTAAAATATGATGATTTGAACATTGTAGTGCAGGGAGTTGGTGTTAGTGGAGTGCCATCTGATAATAAATTAATTAAAATTCATGAGCTTAAAATTGGTTCATATACTATTAAAAATATTGTGGCGTACGTGGAAACGTTGCCAACTGCAAATATGTCCTTGCTTGGGGTGTCCTTTATGAAAAAATTCAGTGAAGTTCAATGGTCTCTAACGAGTGATAAGCTTATCTTTTACAAATAGTGTTTTTTGTGTAGCATTTTTTCAATCCTAAGAAATTTAGTTGAATATCATTTTTTTCAATCAAGTCCTAACTTAATTTATACTAGCTGACACTGCATGGCAATCTTACCTTCTAAGCTGCACGTGAAAAAGAGGTAGTTGTCACCACCATCAGAAATCTTAAAATACTTTTTTATAGTCTCTATTTTTTCTGGAAAATTTCTAGTTTTTAAATTCGCTTTCTGGCCACCAATAAGTCGCTTTAGTGTTTTTTTGTGATAGGGGTGTGTCGAGTTGATTTTATAAATTTTTCCTGGAAAGTCCTTGATAAGATCAACGCTGGTGTATAGGTGTGTGTTTATATCGAGCTTATCGAGCTTGTACTGCTCTGAAACTAATTTAAATGCCCCAGACTTCATCACAGCTGCATTGGGCTCGTAAAGGTAGTGTTTAGGGGTGTTAAGTGTAGCCTCTGCTGATTTTTCTTGGGATATTTTGAAAGAAAAGTGTTCTGTTCCGCCAAAATAGGTATTGCTGGTGTTGATGGTTACTTCCGACTGAATCCCTTTTTCTTGGTGAAATAACAGCTCTTTAACCTCGTTTTTTACAGCCACAATATAAACAGTACTTACATTTTTTAGTGTTTGAAGTGTACTGCTAATATCTAGCATTGGAGACATTTTAATCAGAACGTTTTCGCAGTGGTCAAAAACCAGATCTTGGATTGTTGAAATATTTGGGCTGCAGTCTTCAATTAGAAATTTTTTATTTTTCTGAGTATCTCTACGTGATGGATCTATATAAATCCAGTCAAATTTTTCTTTTAAGGTTTTCAGAAATTCTATGCCATCTGTGCATTTGGTAGTGACATTTTTGGCTTGTAAAATTGTAAAATTATGTGTTGCAATTTCGGCTAGTTTGGCGTTCACTTCGCAATGGATAACGGTCTTAAATTGTTTTGAAAAATAATAGCTATCAACCCCAAATCCGCCGGTTAGGTCTAGTAGGGAGATGCCGCTAATTAAACGACTTTTAATAAGTGCAGTGGTTTCCGATGAGGTTTGCTCAATGTTGAGTTTGTTAGGGTAGTAGATGTTGGGAGTTTGAAACCATGTTTTTAATTTTGATTCACATTTTTTCTTAGCTTCTATCTGTTCAGTGAGTTCCTTAATATCAACCCCTTCGAAAGCACTTCCTTTGAGAATTAACGCATGTGTGTTGGAGTTTAAGTTTTTTTCTATAAACTCTTGTTTATCAGTATTTAATATAAATCTGTTCACGTAAAGGTTTAGGTATGTTGTGTTAGTTTTTTTGTAAATTCATATAAACCGATACTAGCCGCTTGCACCACATTCATACTGCTGTTTTGACCATACATTTCAATGTGAACGACGTGGTCGCAAATTTCTAAAATTGACGATGATACACCATGCTTTTCATCTCCAATAACAAAGGCTATTTTACTGTTTTTAGGAAAGTTTAAGTCAGATATTTGAACGCTATCCTTTGTGATCTCAAGACCAATTATTAAGTAGTTTTTTGACTTAAAGTCTTTTATTTTTTCTAGTGTATTTTTAGTTTGTTCAAATGAAATAGACTGTTCGGTTGCTCTAGAAGTTTTAGTAAATTTGCGTCCCAGTTCTACAGGGCTTCCCCCTAAAATTAAATGTGTTACACCAAAAGCATCAGCGGTTCTAAATAGGCTTCCTAGATTGGCAGCATGGCTAACGTTGTCACTTACCAAAACAATTGGAAAGGTTTTTTTTGAAAACTTAGATGTATAGTGGTCTAATTGCATAACAGCTTTAGTTTTCAAAGGCGTATTTAATAATATTAGCCCCCATTTTTAATGCTTTTAACCTTACGTCTTCTGGGTCGTTATGCACGTTTGAGTCTTCCCATCCGTCTCCTAAATCACTTTCGTAGGTGAACAGAAGTACTAGTTTGCTTTTATGAAAATAACCGAGAGCTTTGGGAGCGAGTCCATCATGTTCATGAATTTTGGGAAGGCCTTTTGGAAATGGATATACATTGTTGTAGATAGGGTGTGACAAGGGGATTTCAGTCATTTTTTTAGATGGAAACACATTTTTGAGTGCTTCTATTACATAAGGTTTCATGCCGTAGTTGTCGTCAATATGTAAAAACCCACCAGACAATAAATACGTTCTTAAGTTTTTGGAGTCACTTTCCGAAAACACCACATTTCCGTGCCCTGTCATATGAATAAATGGATATTCAAATATGGCCGCACTTCCAGCTTCTACAGATTGTGGTTTTTTGTTAATTACAGTTAATATATTTGTATTACAAAACTGTATTAAGTTTTTTAAGGCTGTTGGGTTGCTGTACCAGTCGCCACCGCCATCATATTTTAAAACAGCGATGCTTTGGCTTTCACACAAGTGAAATCCAAAGATGAGAATTAAATAGAGTATTCGTTTATTCATTGCAAAGTTGTATTGTGTGACAGGCTACTATAGCGGCAGTTTCGGTGCGTAGTCTAGAGCTTCCTAAAGATACAGGTATGTAGTTTTTTTCTAAGGCATTAGATATCTCTTGACTGCTAAAATCTCCTTCTGGACCAATTAAAATGGTTATTGATGCTCCAGGTTCAATCTTGTTTTTGAAAGCGTGTTTATCTCCTTCAGCACAATGAGCAATAAAAGTTTTTCCTTTTTGAGGGCTTTTTAGGAATTCAGCAAATGTGACAGCTGCCCCAAGGGTTGGGAGGTAGGGGTTTAGGGACTGCTTCATCGCTGATTGTATAATTTTCTCAAAGCGTTCAGTTTTAACTACTTTTCTTTCGCTATTATGACTGATAATAGGAGTGATTTGTGTTACACCTATTTCTGTAGCTTTTTCTAAAAACCATTCGTAGCGATCATTCATTTTTGTAGGAGATACCGCTAGGTGAACAGAGTAGTCTTTTGGTTGGGTATACTTAGAGCTTTGTATGTTCATCACACATTTATTATGGTTAGGAATCACAACTTCAGCTTCAAAAGTCCAGCCAACCCCATTAGTAATGATCAGGATATCTCCAGTAGATTTACGCAATACCTTTACAATGTGACGGCTTTCATCCTTTGAAAAATTAAAGGTCTTTGTTGTTTCGTTGAGCTCTGAGTTATAAAATAATTGCATTTGCTTTATATTTTTAAGCGCGAGGACGCCATTATGGATTGGTCTGCATACTGTTTTTTCTGAAACTTTAAATAGCCTACGATTGCAATCATTGCAGCATTATCTGTTGTGAATTCAAATGCAGGTAAATATGAGGTCCATCCATGTTGACTTTCTGCTTTTTTTAGTGCATATCTAATGCCTGAGTTTGCAGAAACCCCTCCGCCAATAGCAATATGATTGATCCCTGTTTCCGAAACCGCTAATTTTAATTTGTCCATTAAAATACCAACAATAGTGTACTGAATTGAAGCACAAATATCGTTGAGATTTTCTTTAATAAATTGAGGGTTTTCTTTGACTTGTTTTTGCACAAAATACAAAATAGCAGTTTTTAGTCCTGAAAAACTAAAATTAAGACCCTTTACTTTGGGTTTGGTAAATTTAAATGCTTTTGGGTTTCCTAGCTTTGCTCGCTTATCAATTTCTGGGCCTGCAGGATACCCTAGCCCTAAAATTTTACCGCTTTTATCAAATGCTTCTCCGACGGCATCATCAATAGTTTCTCCAATTACCGTCATTTTAAAATAGTCGTCTACACGTACGATTTGCGTGTGTCCGCCAGAAATGGTCATGGCAATAAATGGAAATGGGGGTTTATTATAGCCATCTTCTTCAATAAAATGCGCCAATATATGCGCTTGCATATGGTTGACATCAATTAGTGGAATTTCAAGTCCATATGCTAGTGATTTTGCAAATGAAGTTCCTACTAGCAAAGAGCCCATCAGTCCAGGGCCTTGTGTAAATGCGACTGCATCCAGATCCGTAGTGGAAACACCAGCTTTTTGTAATGCCTGATCTACTACTGGAACAATGTTTTGCTGGTGTGCTCTTGATGCTAATTCAGGAACAACCCCCCCATAGGATTCGTGTATTGCTTGGGAGGCCACAACATTGCTAAGTATTTCTCCATTAAGTAGTACAGCTGCAGCCGTGTCGTCGCAAGAAGATTCAATTCCTAAAATGTATGTATTTTTTAAGCTCATTAAGACGATTTAGTCAGAATATTCGTTTAATTTGTAATTATAATTAGGTATAATTTAATCCATTAATTAGATTACTGCAAAGAAATAAAAAAAATAGCAGTAAAATAAATGCTTTGCAGAGTTTAAATTTTAGTATAAATAGTTAAATTGTGAATAAATAACCCCTTTAGCATATCAATAAATATCTTAAAATAGTACTTAAAGCTGTTTCAGCTCTCGCGTTGTTCTTCATTTTTTTGGTGGTGCTTTTGTCAATTCCAGCCATCCAAACAGCTTTAGGTAGTTATGCAACCGGTAAAATTAATGATGTTTATGGTACAGATATTAAAATTGAAAAGGCAGGCCTGCAGTTTAACGGAGATGTAGAATTAAAGTCTATTTTAATTAAAGATCATTTTGAAGCGCCTATGATTTCAGTTTCTGAACTCAACACTTCGGTTTTAAACTTCGCAAAAATGGTTAACAACGAGCTTGTGTTTGGAGACATAGATTTATACAATCTATTTTTTCATGTCAAGACCTATAAAGGAGAAAGTGACACAAATTTAGATATTTTTGTAGATAAGTTTGATACGCAAAACCCAAGAAAATATGTAGCTAAATTCTTACTCTCATCCAGTAGTTTGAATATCAACAGTAGTGTTTTTCGTCTTACAGATGAAAATAAAGATTCTCCTGTTGTTTTAAATTTCACTGATCTTAATATCTTAGCTACAGATTTTTTAATTTCTGGGCCAGACATAGATGCAAATATAAAACGTCTTTCTTTTATAGATTCAAGAGGCCTAGCCCTAAAAAATATTGAAACAGTGTTCAGTTATACACCAACTAAGATGTTATTCTCTGATTTGGGCATCAGGACAGACTCATCCTTAGTTTCAGGAAAACTCCAATTTGATTACCAACGTGAGGATCTTAATTCTTTTTCAGACAAGGTTATTATTTCTGGTTTTTTTGAAAACAGTTCTTTAGATTTAGGGGAGTTTAATTTGTTGTATGATGAATTTGGTGATAACCAAAAAGCCCAGCTAAATACCACTTTTTCAGGGACATTGAAGGATTTGAAATTCGAGGAATTTAATTTAAAAACTAACAGCAATACCTCTATTATTGGCAGGTTTCATGTTAATGAGCTATTTGATTCAAGTTCAGATGGTTTTTTGCTTGATGGAGAGTTTGATGCAATATCGTCAAGCTATGAGGAGCTTACAGCATTATTGCCAAGAGTTTTAGGTAATACGATTCCATCAGCCTTTAATGTCTTAGGCCGCTTTAAGATGAGCGGTAGTACAAAAATAACAAATGAGTCTGTCAAGGCTGTCATGGATATTTCTACAGAAATAGGATCCCTTTTTATTGACCTGAATTTAAATGAAATAGAAGTTATTGATAATGCCTCTTATGTGGGTCAAATACGTTTTACAGATTTTAATTTAGGAAGGGCTATAGGCGAGCCAACAATTGGCTTGGTTACTTCTAGTCATCGTGTGGTAGGTAGTGGGTTCAGAAAAGAATCGATTAGTTGTAATATAAATGGGGGGGTAAGCTCTTTTGTGTTTAAAGATTATAATTACTCAGATTTACAGGTTTCCGGAGTCATTACGGATAAGGTTTTTAACGGTCAATTGGATGCTGCAGATCCTAATTTAAAATTAAACTTTTCTGGCCTTGTAGATTTTTCTGATAATGAAAATATATATGATTTTTCGGCGATTATTGATTATGCTAATCTGAACGCCTTAAAGTTGGTAGATCGTGACAAAATTTCTGTGCTAAAAGGAGAAATGTCTATAGATATGAAAGGCACTAGTATCGATGATGTTTATGGAGTTCTTAGTTTTAAAGATGCTTTGTATGAGAATCAAAATGATAGCTATGAGTTCAAAGACTTTGAAATTACTTCTATGTTTGATAGTAATAAGTCAAGGACCATTCAAGTAAATTCTCCAGAAATAGTAAATGGAAGTTTGAAAGGAGAATTTCGTATCAACCAGCTCCCTAATCTAATGAGAAATTCAATAGGGGATATTTATACTAAATTTAATTCTTTTGAGGTTCTAGAAAATCAATATTTAAACTTTAATTTTAAGATTTATAATAAAATTGTAGAACTGTTTTATCCAGACTTGCAATTAGGACCTAACACCTCCGTAAAAGGAAGGGTAGAAACTGATCCTAAAAACTTTAAACTTACCTTCAAGTCTCCTACGATCAAAATGGATGATTTTTTTGCCAATAAGATCAAGCTTCAACTCATAAATGATAATACATTATTTAATTCATATGTAGAAATAGATAGTCTTGCCACGGCCTACTATAATGTCTCTGAGTTTAGCCTAATAAATGTAACCCTCAATGACACCTTGTATATGAAAACTGAATTTAAAGGCGGTGAAAATTATAAAGATTCATTTGATTTAAATTTATATTATACCATAGACGAGTCAAACAAGTCTGTCGTTGGAGTTAAAAAATCGACCGTTATTTTTAAGGACACTCCATGGCATATAAATAACTCTCAGGGTTCACAAAACAAGATTAGCTTTGACAGAGCTTTCAAGGAGGTTCTAGTTGATAATTTAAATATGACGTATGCAGATGAGGAAATTCTTTTTAATGCGCTTATACAGGGTTCAGACAACAAAAATATAGATCTTGACTTTAAAAATGTAGATCTAGCAAAAATAACACCCTCAGTCAAAAACCTAAAACTAGATGGCCGTTTGAATGGCAGTCTAAATATTAATCAACTAAAAAGTGTGTACCTCCCAAAGTCTAGTTTAACTGTGGATAACCTGAAAGTTAATGATTTTAATTTAGGTTCTTTTAAGGCAGCTATTCAAGGGAATCAATCCCTTACAAATTATGATGTCAATATATCATTGAAAGAAGACGCTAACGAATCTTTATCTGTAATGGGTACTTTAGATGTGTCTGGTGATAATTCTAATCTTGATCTCGATATTTCATTTAATGATTTTATATTGGATCCCTTAAATCCTTTTGGAGCCGATGTGATTACAAATATTCGTGGAGAGATTTCAGGGCATACATCTCTTAGTGGTCAACTTGAAAAACCTCAAATTGAGGGGCGTTTGGTTTTAGATAATGCAGGTTTAGCCATTCCCTATCTTAATGTTGGTTATGATTTTGCAGAGGCTACTATTATTACTCTAAAAAACCAAAGCTTTATTTTTGATAAAGCATTAATGAGTGATGTTGATTTCCAGTCGCAGGCTTATTTAAGCGGAAATATTAGTCACAATAATTTTTCGAATTGGTCATTAGACTTGAATATTGATTCTGATCGGTTACTTGTGCTTAACACGATTGAGCAAGAAGAATCGCTTTATTATGGAACTGCCTTTGTAGCTGGTGATATTGATGTTTCTGGGCCCACAGATCAATTATTTATTGAGGCTAATGTAGGGACCTCTGATGGAACAATTTTTAAGATCCCTCTAAATGATAGTGAGATATTATCTGAAAGCTCTTATATAAGTTTTTTAAGTCCAGATCAAAAAACAACTAAAACAACTACCCGAGATTTTGAATTGGACGATGTTAAAGGACTTGAAATGGAATTCAATATGGATATTAACGATAATGCTGAAATTGAAATTGTAATAGACAAACAAACAGGAAGCTCAATTATTGGACGAGGTAATGGAAGTATGTTGGCTCAAATCAACACCAAAGGGAAGTTTCAAATGTTTGGCGATTTTATAGTCCTCTCCGGAATTTATAACTTTTCTTTTGGGCGAATTATTCAAAAGAAATTTAAAGTAGTTAAAGACGGAACCTTGGCTTGGGATGGAAGTCCATTAAATGCAGATATAAATATAAAGGCGCTTTATGAGGGAATCAATGTAAATCCCTCAACGCTATTAGACAATCCTATTAATCAAAGTATTCCGACCGAAGTTGAAGTTCATTTGACAGGAAAATTAGAAAACCCAGATTTAAATTTTGATATTCGGTTTCCAAGTGTTAATTCAACTCTTAATAGTGAGTTAGCAGATCGACTAAGGGATAAGGATCGGAAAGAATTCCAAGCACTTTCCTTGTTGGCTACTGGGGCTTTTAGAAGCGAGCTAACGTTGGATTCGCAAGATGCTTTTGGGTTGGTATCAGATGGGGTTACAAGCATGCTAAACGAGCTTTTTGCAGATGATGATAATAAAGTTCAGTTAGGAATTGATTTAGACTTGGGTAAAACAACTCCTGAATATGAAACTGACAGTCGGTTAGGAGTGACTGTGTCAACAAAAATAAGTGATAATGTACTTATTAACGGAAAAGTTGGAGTGCCGGTTGGTGGAGTTAGTGAAACAACAGTTGCAGGAGATTTTGAAGTAGAAGTTTTATTAAACGAAGACCGCACCTTGTCTCTTAAGTTTTTTAACAGAGAAAATAGCATTCAAAATTTTGGTGAACAAATTGGTTACACCCAAGGGGTAGGGCTTTCGTATAATATTGAGTTTGATAATTTAAAAGAACTTTTAGGGGCCCTATTTAAAAAGCAAACTAAAGAAATAAAATCTACCACAGACCAGGACTTCAACCCCGAAACAACTGATTTTATGAATTTCAAGTAATTTACCCCCCAAAATCTAGCTAATAATTAATTTTTTAGCTTCAAAATCAAATAGTTATTAACGAAAACGTTTGAATTTGTTGAAGTTGATAAAATTGATGACCACGATTATTTTTTAACATATAAGTTTTATTAATTTTACAACATAAACCATTACAACTATGGAAAGTAATATAAAAAAAATTGGGGTATTAACATCTGGAGGCGATGCTCCCGGGATGAATGCAGCAATAAGGTCCGTTGTGCGCACTTGTGCATATCACAATATTGAATGTGTCGGTATTTACAGAGGTTACGAAGGAATGATAGAAGGAGATTTTGAAGTTTTGGACGCTAGAAGCGTTAATAATATCATAAACAAAGGGGGGACGTTTTTAAAATCTGCACGTTCTAAAGAGTTTAGGACAAAAGAAGGTCGAAAAAAAGCTTACGATCAATTAATAAAACAAAATATTGATGCCTTAGTGTTAATTGGAGGAGATGGAACCTTTACTGGTGGAATGATTTTTAATGAAGAATATAACTTCCCCATAATAGGAATCCCTGGCACAATAGACAATGACATCGTTGGAACCAATTATACACTTGGATATGATACCGCTCTAAATACAGCGGTTGAAGCGATTGATAAAATTAGAGATACAGCAAGTTCACATAAACGTTTATTCTTTGTGGAGGTAATGGGGCGAGATGTTGGACATATAGCCTTGAATGCCGGAGTTGGTTCGGGAGCAGAAGAGATTTTAGTGCCTGAAGAAGACTTGGGGCTGGATCGTCTTCTAGAGTCTTTAGAAAAAAGCAGACACACAGGAAAATCCTCTAGTATTGTTGTGGTTGCTGAAGGTGATAAAACTGGTAAAAATGTATTTGAGTTAAGGGATTATGTTGACGAAAATCTTGAAGATTATGATGTGCGTGTTTCTGTTTTAGGACATATGCAACGTGGGGGCTCGCCTTCATGTTTTGACAGAGTTTTAGCATCGAGAATGGGAGTCAAGGCTGTGGAGTCTTTATTAGAAGGTAAAAATAATTTTATGGTTGGAACAGTTAACAATAAACTTGAGTTATATCCTATTGATAAAGCTGTCAAGGGACATTCAAAAATAGATGAAGAGTTATTAAGAGTATCTGATATAATGAGTATATAAATAAGAATTAATCAAAATAATAATAAAATGTCAAAAGTAAAAATTGGAATTAATGGATTTGGTCGAATCGGAAGAATTGCCTTTCGTGTTGCTGCTAGCAGACCGGATGTTCAAGTTGTAGGAATTAATGATTTATTAGATGTAGAGCACTTAGCATACTTATTAAAGTATGATTCTGTTCACGGAAAGTTCCAAGGAACTATTGAAATTAATAATGGTAACTTAGTAATTAATGGAAATGAAATTCGTGTTTCAGCGGAACGAAATCCAGAAGATTTAAAATGGGATGCAGTTTCTGCTGATGTTGTTTTAGACTGTACAGGGATCTTCACTACTCTTGAAGGTGCTCAAAAGCATATTACAGCTGGAGCAAAAAAGGTAGCTATTTCTGCACCATCAGCTGACGCGCCAATGTTTGTAATGGGAGTTAATAATAACGAAATTACTGCTGATCATACAATCGTTTCTAATGCATCTTGTACAACTAACTGTTTAGCACCAATTGCAAAAGTTCTTAATGATAAGTTTGGAATTGCTGAAGGGCTTATGACTACAGTTCATGCAGCAACTGCAACTCAGTTTACAGTTGATGGTCCTTCACGCAAAGACTACAGACTTGGACGTGCCTCATTAAACAATATCGTACCTGCTTCTACAGGAGCTGCTAAAGCTGTTGGTAAAGTAATTCCAGAACTTAACGGAAAACTTACAGGGATGGCTTTTAGAGTTCCTACAGTAGACGTTTCGGTTGTTGATTTAACATGTCGTTTAGAAAAAGGAGCTTCTTTTGATGAAGTTAAAGCTGCTATTAAACATGCCTCTGAAAATGAATTAAAAGGTGTCTTAGGATATACTGAAGAAGGTGTTGTGTCACAAGATTTTGTTTCTGAACCTCTGACAAGTACTTTTGATGCTAACGCAAGTATGGCATTAAATGATAACTTTGTCAAAATCATTTCTTGGTATGATAATGAATATGGGTATTCTTCAAAATTAGTTGACCTAGCGCAATATATTAATGCTATCTAATAGCAATACTTTATAAATACACTGCTATTTTAGCAGTGTATTTTTTTAATACTTTTTAATTATGATATTTGTAATAGACAGCGGTTCAACAAAATGCGACTGGATTGCCATTGATTCTTCTACAGGAGAGCCAATTTTCGATAAACAACGAACTAGAGGACTAAACCCTGCGATCATCTCTAGTACAGATGCGTTTGATATTATAAAGGAAAATGAGGTTATTTATGGAAATAAATTATCAGTATCTCAAATTTATTTTTACGGCGCTGGATGTGGTACTGAAAAGCCAGTAAAAATGCTTAAGGGTGTATTGCAGTCTATTTTTGAAAATGCTAAAGTTGTTGTCAAAGAAGACACATACGCCGCAGTATACGCCACCGTAGGCGTTTCTCATAGCCCTGCAGTTGTGTGTATTTTAGGAACAGGGTCTAACTGCTCTTATTATAATGGTGAATCTGTAGAACAAAGAATAATTTCTCTAGGATATTCAGTGATGGATGATGCGTCTGGGAATTATTACGGCAGACAACTATTAAGAGATTATTACTTTGATCATATGCCTCACGATTTGAAATTAGTTTTCAAAACACGCTATGACGTTAACGACGATGTAATTAAAAGTAACTTGTACAAAAAAGCCAATCCAAACGCATACCTTGCAACTTTTGCAGAATTTATGATACTTAATAAGGAATCTGATTATGTCCAAAACCTAATAAAGAAAGGTTTGCGCATATTTGTTAAAAATATGATTCTACAATATAAAGAGGAAATCAAGACTGTTCCTGTTCATTTTGCAGGGTCTATTGCTTATTTCACTCAAGAAGAAATTAAAGAAGTTGCACAGGAATTTGGATTTACTGTCGGTAACTTTGAGCGCCGTCCAATTGAAGGGCTGGTTGAATATCATGCTGAGATTACCAAGCGTTCTTAGTTAATTACTTAACCGCAATCATACTGATTTCTACATTTACAAATTTAGGCAAGTTGGCCACCTCAACAGTTTCTCTTGCGGGTGCCGTTGCTTCCTCAAAATAGGTTCCGTAAACACTATTTATAGCTGTAAATGTATTCATATCTGAAATAAATATAGAAGATTTAATCACGTTTTCAAACGTCATGTTTGCTGCTTCCAATACCGCTTTAAGATTTTCCATTACTTGAGTGGTCTCTACTTGAATAGAATCCATTACTAAATCACCAGTCTCAGGGTGTATAGCTATTTGACCAGAAGTATATAACATGTCACCTACCAATACGGCTTGATTATAAGGTCCAATAGGTTGGGGTGCTTTATGGGTCGTGATAATCCTTTTCATAGTTTTATAATTGTTTGTCTGGCTGTCTGCGTTTTTCGTATTTAATATCTTTAAACATGCTTGATCGAATTCCAATAAAGAAATTCCAAGAACTTCGGTTACTAAAAGGAATCCAAGAAAAATTCATTTTCCAGCTCAACAAGTCTCGTTCAAAACGTAACTGTGTGTAAGTAAATCCATTGTTTTTAAGATCATATCCTGAGGAGGCGCCAACACTCCAACGCGGAGAAAGTTCTATATCCCCTGAAAACATTAATGAATGAGATGAGATTTCCCTTTGACGTCTGGAATTATTATAATTGACTGCGTACGCTAACCGTAAACTCCAGGGGATTTTATAGTTATAAAGTGCTGAAGGTTCTATTTTTTTGTTGTCGTCTTTATTTAAAGACTGGTTAGAGAAGTCTTGTGGTTTTCCAAATAAATCATCTGCGCGACCACCACTTTTTACAGACTCTTCAATTGCTTGGTCTTCGTCAGAATCTCCACCTTCAAATGTTTCACTGGACAAATTGTAGCTCATGGTCATGTTTGCACTTGTTAATCGAAACAAACTGCCGCCATTGTCTACATTAAACACATCTATCTTGTTATTGTTGTTGTCAAGGGCGTAGGGATCTAAAGTGGCCCCAAAATTAAGGCTCATTTTGCTGTCAAAAAGTTGTGTTCCTCCAGAAACTCTTACAGGGCTCCAGTTTAGTGAATCTCCAGCAACATTGTAATTTGTAGAGAAATTTAGGGAGTTCAATAGAAATATCTTTTTTGGGTCTGTTGCAGTACTGTCTTTATCACGAACTTTTGCTTCCAAGTTATTATTTAATGAGAGCCCAATACCGCTAGAAAAAGTTTTTCCAGGAGATCCAAATAACGACTGCTCAAACCTAGTGTAATCAACTTCGTTAGTGGTAGTGCCGTCGGCACTAATTACTTCGTAAGTTTCGTAGTATTGATCAAATGAAGGGTTGATGTTGTAGCTAATTGATGGTCGCATTACGTGGCGTATAGCCTGAATTTTTTTGTCGTCCCCAAATTCAAACATTCCGTACACAGTCGTTCCAATACTTGTGCTAAAGTTGTAAGTGCGATAGGAGTCAAACCCTTTAAGTGGCGTTGTAATAACAGATTGATTTTCTGTATCATACTCTTTTTTAATCGTATTAAAGGTCCAGTTTTCTTTGAAATTTGCACTTGTACTCATACTAAAGTGTTTAAAAACTTTAAAATTTGTACTTAACGGAATGGTGTGTTGAAATCCTGCTTTGGCGTCTTCAAACATTTCAGGTTTAAAAAATAATGAGTCTGTGGTTTGAATGCGGTTTTCGGCACGAACGTTATATTGAAAGTTTATATTTTGAAAGGCCCCTTTTTTGCTGCCTGTTTTAGGAGCAAATGGAAATATTCGGTCTACACTACCCTGAAAAGTAGGTAAGGTCATATTGATACTTTCGGTGTTTGTATTTTGCGAGTGAGTTGCTGTGACACTTACGTTTACTTGTGGCTCTCCTTGAAAAGTCTTAGAATAGGATACTGAAGACGATAGAGTGTTGTTTAAGAAGTTTGATGAATTGAGCTGGTTTACAGATTCTTGAAAATAGGTACTAGATCCTAAATTAACAGAAGCAGAAAAACGTGAACTAGGATTTGATTTTGAATCTTGATTTTGGTTCCACCTTAAATTATAAATTGTACTCTTTGAGTAGTCGGGGAATCCCCGTTCACTATTAATCAAATTCTCGTAACGGAAACTCAATGATCCTCTAAATTTATAGCGGACTGCGTAACTACTTTCAACCCGTGCACCATAACTTCCATTTGTATAGTAGTCTCCCAAAGTCGCTAAATCAAAATAATCACTTAATGCGAAGTAATAGCCTCCATTTTGTAAAAAATACCCTCTATTGTTTTGTTCGCCAAAAGTAGGGAAAATCACTCCAGATGAACGTGTTTTAGACATTGGAAGAAATGCAAAAGGGAATCCAATTGGTGTTGGTACATTTGCTATAAACATATTAGTAAGTCCAGTCACTACTTTTTTGCCAGGAACTATCTTAGCCTTTCTTAATAGGAAGTAGTACTCTGGATTCTCAAGGTTTTCTGAAGTCGTAAATTTAGCACGTCTAACAAAGTATACAGAATCGTTTTCTTTTTTTGTTAAATCTGAAATTATTCTTCCTCCTTGTTGTTCGGTTTTTGAATTCCAAATTAAAGCCTTCTTGGTTTTGATATTAAAAGCAATTGAATCAGGCTCTACAAGGTCGTTTCCTTGCTTAAAGACAGGGTGCTGTGTGTAAACTCCTAATGAGTCTTTTAAACGTCCCGCATAAATAATATCTTTTCCGTAATCAATAATAATGACTCCAGCCTTGATATCCATATCTTTATACTGAATTTCAGCTTCATTATAAAGGTAAATTTGCTGTGTTTTTTGATTAATTGAAGTGTAGTCTTTTGCTTTGTAATTTACAATACCTTCAAGAAAGCTTTTGGGCTTTGAAAGACTATCGTTTGTAATGGAATCTATTTCAATACTTTTAACGTCTTTACTTGTAATGGAGTCATTTTTAGATTTTTGAATATCATTTTCCGATACAGATTTAGCTGAAGAATTTAGGTTTTGAGCATCCTGAGCAATGCCAAAAGTGTTGGCAAACACTGTAAAAATTAGAACAAAAAGTAGTTGAAATAGTGTTGTTTTCAATGCTTTTAAGTGTATTTTTGTAAATAGGTGACTCAATTATTAAAAATCAAAGTTACGGATATTTTTAGTGATTTTTTAATTTTGAAGAATCGATTGATAGGTTAAATGTTTCGCATGCAAAAGCAGATTAAATTATTCTTATTTCTGGCTCTTATTTTTAGTGCAAATTCTATGGCACAAACAAGTATAAAGCCTTTTGTAGTGGTCTTAGACGCTGGACACGGAGGTAAAGATCCAGGGCGCCCCACCAATTTTGGTTACAAGGAAAAAGATATCGCTTTAGATATAGTTTTAAAGGTAGGGGAGAACCTTGAAAAGCAGGATAATATAAAAGTAATCTATACAAGAAGTACAGACGTGTTTATTGAATTAAGGCAGCGTGCAAAAATAGCGAATAAAGCAGATGCGGATTTATTTGTTTCCATTCACTGTAACGCCCATAACTCTCAGGCACATGGAACAGAAACTTATGTGCTAGGTCTGCATAGAAACGATTCAAACTTTAGGGTGGCGCAACAAGAAAATGAAGTGATCTTTTTAGAAGATGATTTTGAATCAAATTATGAAGGTTTTGATCCAAATTCTCCAGAATCAATGATTGGTCTGACTCTAATGCAAGAAGATTACTTAGATCAAAGTATTTTACTAGCTCGCTATGTACAGGATAATTTCACTTACAAATTAAAACGAAAAAACAGAGGCGTCAAGCAAGCTGGATTTTGGGTGTTACACAACACTTATATGCCTAGTATTTTAATAGAAACGGGGTTTATCACTAACAAAACAGAAGGAGATTACCTCAATTCAGCTTCTGGAAAGATCAATATGTCCAAAAGTATTTCTGATGCTATTTTAGATTATAAATCAAAACTAAATTCCGATACACCTGCCGTAATTGAGACAGCATCAAATCAGGTGGATTACGTAGATTCAGAAGTTGTTTTGCCAGTAGATGCTCCCGTTGTAGAACCTTCGTTAAGCAAGCCTTTGATCGTTTTTAAAGTGCAAATAGCAGCGGGTTCTAAAAAGTTGGCACCCAAATCGTATAACTTCAATGGACTTGATCAGATTTCAAGACAAAAATCAAGTACAATTTACCGCTACTTTTATGGAAATACGACTAGTTATTCCGCTGCTGTAAAGTTGTTAGATATAGCAATATCTAAAGGGTTTTCCGATGCTCTTGTAGTCGCTTATAAAGACGGAGAAAAAACATCAATTAAGCAAGCCTTGAAATCTAGTGTGAATTAGGCATAATTATTTCAATTTTATACTTAAATTTGTATTGAGAAAAACCATCATATTGAAACTATCTAAAGAAATAAAAACAGCTATTCTTGTGATCTCAGGGATATTGCTATTCATCTTTATCTTTAATTATTTAAAGGGCGAAAATGTATTTGATGCTTCCAAAAAAATCAGCGCTATTTATGATAATGTTGAAGGCTTAGCGCCCTCTGCAGCTGTTACTATAAACGGTCATAAAATCGGTAAAGTTCAATCCATCAAATTCAACGGAGATGGTTCTGGTTTGTTAAAAGTAACCATGCTTATTGGAAATGATTTTGACTTTTCCGTCAATAGTACGGCCGAGTTATATGAAGCTGGCTTAATAGGTGGTAAAGCAATTGCAATAATTCCGGCCTTTGATGATGCAGCATTAGTTCAGTCTGGAGATGTGCTAAGTTCTACTGTCAAACCAGGTCTTACAGACTTAGTTAATCAACGCTTAACGCCACTTCAAGAAAAAATTGAAAAGATGATGGTTAGCGCAGATTTGTTGCTTAGCAATCTGAATGATGTTTTTGACATTCAAACAAAAGATAATATCAAACTAAGCATCTCTGAGCTTAGCACAACTATCGCCTCCTTTAAGTCAACTTCTGAATCTTTAAATGGGTTAGTAACAGATAATAAATCTGCAATTGGAGAAACGATTTTAAATTTCAATAAAATTTCTGAGGATTTGACTAGAGTCAGTAAATCTCTTACAGAATCTGACTTAGATTCAATCATGTTTGATCTTAAATCAACGATATCTAGTTTTGGTAATTTATTGACGACTATTGAAAGCGGTGAAGGGTCTATTGGAAAATTGATGAAGGACGATGGTGTATACAATAACCTTAAGGGGGCAACTAAACAGTTAGAACAGCTTTTGGAAGACATGAAATTAAATCCAAAACGTTATGTGCATTTTTCATTATTTGGAAAAAAGACAAAACAATACGATTCAGAGGGTAACGAAATGAAAACCACGAAAGAGTAATTAAATGAGTTTATTACCTAACATAGTTTTTGCACTTATACTTTTTTCTGGGGTTGCCTTCTTTCTGCGAAACGTAAGCAAGCTTAAACGAAATATTTATTTAGGAAAAGATGTAGATACTAGTGGTAATACTAAATTACGCTGGACCAATATGGCTAAAATAGCTCTTGGTCAAGGTAAGATGGTCCGTCGTCCAATCTCCGGAATTCTTCACATTATAGTCTATGTAGGGTTTGTGATCATTAATATTGAAGTCTTAGAAATTGTCATTGATGGCTTGTTCGGTACTCACCGAATTTTCTCTGTTATTGGTCCCCTTTATGGAGTTTTGATTGGGGTTTTTGAAGTGCTTGCTGCTTTAGTCTTTATAGCGGTTGTGATTTTTTGGTTTCGAAGAAATGTTGTGAAGATTCAACGATTTATGAAGTCCGAAATGAAAGGATGGCCGAAACTTGATGGGAATTTGATTCTGTATTTTGAAATTGTTTTGATGGGGTTGTTCATCATTATGAACGCAACAGACGTTGAATTTCAGTCCATGAATTCAGGTAATGTTATAAGTCAGTTTTTTGCCCCAATGTTTGAGGGTTATAATGTCCATTTAATTGAAAGAGTTGCTTGGTGGGTACATATTACTGGTATTTTAGTTTTTCTGAACTACCTATACTATTCAAAACACTTACATATTTTATTAGCGTTTCCAAATACTTATTATGGAAGTGTTAAGCCCAAAGGTCAACTTAACAACCTAGAAGCCGTTACAAATGAAGTTAAGCTCATGATGGACCCTGATGCTGATCCCTATGCCGCCACCGCTGAAGATGCTGCACCCCCTGACAAGTTTGGAGCTAGTGATGTTCAGGATCTTAACTGGGTACAGCTTTTAAACGCATACACATGTACGGAATGCGGACGTTGTACAAGCGAATGTCCAGCAAATCAGACTGGTAAAAAATTATCTCCAAGGAAAATAATGATGGATACTCGAGATCGTCTGGTAGAGGTAGGTGAAAACATAGATGCCAATAATGGTGAGTTTAAGCTTGATGGTAAACAATTATTAGGCGATTATATTACAAACGAAGAGCTATGGGCCTGTACTAGCTGTAATGCTTGTGTAGAAGCTTGTCCAGTGAGCATAGATCCACTTTCAATTATTCTTGAGATGCGACGTTACTTGGTTATGGAGCAAAGTGATGCCCCTATGGAGCTAAACAATATGATGTCTAACATTGAAAATAACGGTGCCCCCTGGCCTTACAATCAAATGGACCGATTAAACTGGAAAAACGATTAAAAATATATTTATAAAAATTAACAATGAAAAGAGAAGAAGCTGATAAGTTATTACATGAAAAAGTAGAAGCTGGTGAACTTGTAAGCCCAGTGCTTCCAGGAGGCGTAAAAAATTATTTAATTGATATCGATGGAACAATTACGGAAGATGTTCCTAATGAAGAGCCAGAGCGAATGGGAACGTGTTTACCTTTTGTAGATGCCTTAGAAACTTGTAACCGTTGGTATGAAGAAGGACATATGATTTGTTTTTTTACATCACGTACAGAAACGCATAGAGCCGTTACTGAAGGTTGGTTAAAGCAACATGGTTTCAATTATCATAGCCTTTTAATGGGCAAGCCTAGAGGTGGAAACTACCACTGGATTGACAACCATTTAGTGAAAGCGACGCGTTACAAAGGTAAATTCACGGATTTAGTTGAAAAAGAAGTAACGATTGAAGTTTTTGACGATGGTCAGCATGATTAATATATAAACTATGAGTGAAGTGTTAAAAGTACCAACAATGGCCGAATTTGCGGCTACTGGCAAGCAGCCTGAGGTTTTGTTTTGGGTAGGCTGTGCTGGCAGTTTTGATGACCGTGCAAAAAAAATAACTAAAGCTTTTGTTAGATTATTAAACAAAGCCGAAGTTGAATTTGCGGTCTTGGGAACTGAAGAAAGTTGTACAGGTGACCCAGCCAAACGTTCTGGAAATGAGTTTTTATTTCAAATGCAGGCAGTTACCAATATTGAGGTTTTAAATGCGTACGATGTTAAAAAGATTGTAACCGCATGCCCGCATTGTTTTAATACACTTAAAAACGAATATCCGTCCTTAGGAGGCGATTATATAGTAATGCACCACACCCAATTTCTTAAGAGTTTGTTGGACGAAGGACGACTAACCATTGAAGGTGGTAAATTTAAAGGAAAGCGTATTACTTTTCACGACCCCTGTTTTTTGGGACGTGCAAATGATGTGTATGAGGCTCCTCGCGACTTGATCAAAAAGTTAGATGCAGAATTGGTGGAAATGAAAAACTGCCGTAAAAAGGGGCTTTGCTGTGGCGCCGGAGGTGCTCAGATGTTTAAAGATGCTGAACAAGGAGATAAAGAAATTAATATCGAAAGAACAGAGCAAGCCATGGAGGTTAAGCCTGATATTATTGCAGCAGGATGCCCATTTTGTAATACCATGATGACTGATGGTGTGAAGAATAAAGCAGAAGGTCAAATCAAAGTCATGGATGTGGCTGAATTAATAGCCAATGCAAACGATTTATAAAACTAAATACTTTTTAAACAAATGTTAGTTAATTTTGATGCACTTCCAGATAATTCCCGTATTTGGATTTACCAATCTAATCGCTCTTTTACTGAAATTGAGTTGCAAAATATTTCAATCAAATTAAACGTCTTTTTACAGGCTTGGACCGCACATGGATCTGAATTACAAGCAGGATTTGAAATAAAATATAAGCGCTTTATAATCATTGCTTTGGACCAAGAAAAGCAACCGGCAACTGGTTGTTCCATTGACGCTTCTGTACAGTTTATTCAAGCCCTAGAGACTTTGTATTCTGTGGACTTGATGGATAAGATGAATGTGTCCTACAAACAAGGAGAGTACGTAGCCTATAAAACACTAACAGATTTTAAAAAGATGGCTAAGGACAAAGCCGTTTCTAAAAATACGATTGTATTTAATAACCTTGTTAACTCCAAAAGTGAATACCAAGAGTTTTGGGAAGTACCAGCCTCCGAAAGCTGGCACAATCGGTTTATGTAATTTAAAGTATAGAAAACCGTACCACTACTTCACTTTCAATTTTAATTCCCGAGAATTCAAGATCCATAGGTTTTTCTAAAACTCCAACCGAATCATAGGCAACCTTCATTCTATTCATTGTTTGGGGGTAGTAATTATTGGAATAGTATTTATCTGAAATATAGATAGCTTTATCAAGTGCCTGACCCAAGGGTTTTATAAGGAAATTTGCTTGTGTTTGTGCTTTTAAAATGGCTTTAGATCTTAATATGAGCTTTAAGGCCTCGGTCTTGGAATAGGCTGTTTTTATCAGTCTCACATTTGAAATACCTTTGGCTTCTAAATGAACTAAAACCTTACTTGCTGTTAAGCCATCATACACGACTAACTCATAGTTTTTAGATTTCAAGACACTTTTTTTTCTCAAAAAATATTTTTTGTAGTTACTCGCTAAGTCTTCAATTTTTAATTGTTTTTTTAAGTCAATCCCCAGTTCCTCCAAAGCACTAGCCATCTCGCGTTCTTGTTTTTCTACAGAGGTTCGGCCGCGGTCTTCTTTTTCTTGAATTAAAATTGATAGATAGATGCGGTCGGGTTCCACCAAAGAGTCTGCTTTTGCGGTAGTTTCTAGGTAGGGTTGGTCAATAAAATTTTTAGACTGAGTGAATCCCATTAGTGTAGTAGCGATACAAAGAGTCGTGATAATGTTTTTTTTCATGATTTATTTTTTAAATTCATTAATTTCTTATTCCTAATATATTTATTTACTTGGTAAATAGTAAATCAATAAACTACAATCAGATCAATTGGTTGTGAAGAATTAGATTTGGGATCTAAATCACAATAAATGTAATTAAAATATGCAATAAACATTCATATTTAAATCATAAAAACTTAAAAATCAAGAAATTAAAAGGATTAAATTTAATAAAAACAACCTCGAAGTATTAAATTGATCTTAAAACGTTCCATTTATCTATTAAAAACAGTAATTTGTTGAGGAATTATAATCTCCCTTTTAAATTTGTTTATGCGTTATTTTTGCACACTTCTTGTTTTTTGTTCCACACTTACACTTTTAGCCCAAGCCCCGAGCTCACCATTAGATTCTTCAAATAAAAGTAGTCAAAAATCATGGGTAGACAGTACTTATAATGCGCTTAGTCTTAAGGAGAAAATTGGACAGTTGTTTATGGTTCAGGTTTTTTCAAATCAAGACAAAGCCACCAAGAAATTGATTTTAAATCAAATTAAAAACTATCACATTGGAGGTATTATATATTCTAAAGGGGGCCCTGTACGTCAGGCTCACTTAAACAATGAGCTACAGTCAGCATCAAAAATACCCTTGTTAGTTGGGATGGATGCTGAGTGGGGTCTGAGCATGCGATTAGATTCTACCTATGCATTTCCCTGGAATATGACTTTGGGAGCCATTAAAGATTTAGATTTAATACGTAAAACAGGGCAACATATAGGAGAACATTGTAAGCGTCTCGGAGTTCATATTAATTTTTCTCCAGTAGTTGATATCAATACCAATCCCAAAAATCCAATCATTGGAAACCGTTCTTTTGGAGAAGATAAAGAGGCCGTTTCAAGTCGATCTTTAGCATTTATAGCGGGGATGCAAGAAGCAGGAGTGATGGCCAATGCCAAACATTTTCCTGGTCATGGAGACACAGACTCGGACTCTCATAAAACACTACCTACTATTAATTTTTCTCAACAACGCATTGATTCACTGGAACTATATCCGTACAAGAAACTATTTTCAAAAGGGCTTTCAAGTGTCATGGTAGCACATCTCAATGTGCCTAGTCTTGATGCACGTTCAAATTACCCTTCCTCTTTATCTTATCCGATTGTCACAGAGTTATTAAAAGAAAAGCTTGGGTTTAAAGGGTTGATTTTCACTGATGCTTTGGACATGAAAGGCGCTTCAAATTTTAGCAATCCAGGCGAAGTTGATTTACTGGCTTTTCTGGCAGGAAACGATGTGATGCTAATGTCAGCAGATGTGAGTCAAGGCATAGCTGCCCTTCAGAGGGCTGTAGAGTCCGGAGTTATTTCTGAACAACGTTTAGCGCACTCTGTCAAAAAAATACTAAGTGCTAAATTTAAAGTTGGACTCACTCAGTACAAGCCTATAAATACGGACAATTTAGTAGCGGATTTAAATCGTAAAAGAGATGACGTTTTATACCAGAAATTAATGGAGAATGCTATTACTCTTGTTCAAAATAAAAACGATATACTACCCATTAAAGATTTAGAATTACACAAAATTGCTTATGTGAATATGGGAGAAGCAGATGCCTCTCCATTTTTAAAAATACTTAACAAATACACACAAGTTGATTCTGTAAGCGCTTATAATTTAGACGAATTAGTTTCTGATTTAAGTCAGTATAATACGGTCATCGTTGGCTTGCACACCTCTAATGCCAGCCCTTGGAAGGCATATCAATTCACACATAAAGAACTTGTTTGGCTTTATGAAATAGCACGTACTAATAGGGTTGTTTTAACGATTTTTGCAAAGCCATATGCCTTAAATGATTTTAAGTCTTTTGCTAATTTTGAAAGCATTGTTATGGCTTATCAGAATAGCTCTATAGCCCAACAAACGGCAGCTCAAATTATTTTTGGTGGTCTCGCTGCTAAAGGAAAACTACCCGTTAGTATTAATTCAGTATTTAAGGTAGGACATGGAATATCCACTCCTGCTATAGACCGACTGTCTTATGGTTTGCCAGAGTCAGTAGGAATGGACTCGACACGCTTACACAAAATAGATTCTGTTGCTGCTTATGCGGTTGATGAACAAATGACTCCCGGGATTCAGCTTTTAGTCGCCCGTAAAGGAAAAGTGATTTACGAAAAATGTTTTGGACATCACACCTATAATAAAACTACTAAAGTTAAGCTCAATGATTTATATGACGTCGCCTCGCTTACAAAAATATTAGCTACACTTCCATTACTTATAGAGCTTGTTGACCAAGGAGTGATACAGCTGGGATCCACATTAGGTGAATTGTTACCCGTTTATAAAGGCAGTAATAAAGAATCTATTACGGTTCAAGAAATGCTTTCTCATTACGCCCAACTAAAACCATGGATCCCCTTTTATGTTTCAACCTTAGACTCTATAACCCAGAAGCCAAATCCTACTTTTTATAAATCTAATCAAACTAAAGAATTTTCGATCCAAGTTAGTAAAGACTTATATCTCAGAAACGATTTTAAAGATAGTATTCAATCTAAAATTATAGAGTCTGAGTTATTAGATAAAAAAAAGTATCGTTATAGTGACATGCCTTATTATATGTTAAAGTCAATTATAGAAAAACAATATAGTCAACCTCTAGATGAATTAGTTCAACAGCGTCTTTTCAAATCTTTAGGCGCTAATTTATCAACTTATAAACCATTAGAGAAATTCAGTATTCAACAACTCGTCCCAACAGAAATAGATGATTATTTTAGATATGATAAAGTACAAGGCTATGTACATGATATGGGAGCCGCTATGCAAGGAGGTGTGGGTGGACATGCAGGTTTATTTAGTAACGCCAATGACACTGCTAAGTTGATGCAGTTGTACCTTCAAAAGGGTGTGTATGGAAATAAACGTTATTTTTCCTCTCATACGTTTGATAAATTTAACACCTGCCATTATTGCGATCAAGACAACCGTCGTGGTATAGGATTTGATAAACCTCAATTAGAAGATGAAGGGCCCACATGTGGATGTTTATCGATGCGTAGTTTTGGGCATTCAGGATTTACTGGAACCTATGCATGGGCAGACCCAGATAAAGAAATAGTTTATGTATTTTTAGCCAATAGAACATTCCCAAAGTCGGATGCTAATAGACTTTTGAAAGAAAATATTAGAACAGAAATACAGCGTTTAATTTACGAATCAATTATTGAATAAAATGAATATAGGAATAGTATGTTACCCAACCTTTGGAGGTAGTGGTGTTCTGGCGACAGAACTAGGCTTAGAGTTGTCTCGAAAGGGCCACCAAGTCCATTTTATTACCTACAGACAACCCGTACGGCTGGAGTTGTTAAATTCTAATGTTCATTTTCATGAAGTTAATGTTCCGGATTATCCCTTATTTCATTATCAGCCCTATGAATTGGCTTTGTCTAGTAAATTAGTGGACATGGTAAAAGTGCACAAAATTGACGTTTTACATGTACACTACGCGATTCCACACGCGTATGCAGCCTACATGGCCAAAAAAATGCTTCACGAAGAAGGTATTAAAATACCTATTGTAACCACGTTGCATGGTACTGATATAACATTAGTGGGAAGCCATCCATTTTATAAAACGGCTGTTACTTTTAGTATTAATAAATCCGATGCTGTTACTTCTGTTTCTCAAAGTCTTAAAGAAGATACGCAGCGTTTATTTAATACACAAAAAGATATAAAAGTAATTCCAAATTTCATTGATATAGATAAATATCAAACTGGTTTTAAAGAGTGTGATCGTGATTTATTAGCACTTCCATCTGAAAGGGTGATTACACATGTCAGTAACTTTAGACCCGTCAAGCGGATTGCCGATGTCATTGAAGTCTTTTATAGAGTTCAAAAGGAAGTGCCATCAAAGTTAATGATGGTAGGCGAGGGGCCTGAGCGTAAACAGGCGGAGCAGTTATGTAAGACTTATGGAATTGAAAATAAAGTCGTGTTTTTAGGAAATAGTAATGAGGTAGATAAAATATTATGTTTTAGTGATTTATTTCTTCTTCCTTCACAAACAGAAAGTTTTGGTTTAGCTGCTTTGGAAGCAATGGCCTCAGGGGTCCCTGTTATATCCAGTAATTCTGGAGGGATTCCAGAAGTAAATATTGAAGGCGTATCGGGTTACTTAAGTCCCGTAGGTGCTCTAGACGAAATGGCACAGAATGCCATAAAGATCATTAAAGATGACTTAGTTCTTAATAAATTTAAAAAAGCAGCTCAAGAGGCAGCAATCAAATTTGATATTCATAAAATAGTTCCTTTTTATGAAGCTATTTATGAAGAAGCGTTACAGAATTGTAAATCTATTTAATTTATTAGAAGATTTGTTACTTAGTCGGTTTCTAATTTTTGTTTTTATAATAATACAATTACTTTTACATTTTAATACTTAAGTTTTAGCATATGGCAGGGAATGCATTTGGATCTATTTTTAAACTCACTACATTTGGGGAGTCTCATGGCACTGCTATTGGTGGCGTTATTGATGGCTGTCCTGCAGGCATTACAGTCAACTTTGAAGCCATTCAATTGGAGATGGACCGGCGAAAGCCAGGCCAGTCTGCGATTGTAACACAACGTAAAGAGCCCGATACTGTCAAGTTTTTATCTGGGATTTTTGAGGGTAAAACAACAGGAACACCTATTGGTTTTATGATTGAAAATGCCAATCAAAAATCTAAAGATTATACTCATATAAAAGATGTGTTTCGTCCAAGTCATGCCGATTTTACTTATTCTGAAAAATATGGTCAGCGGGATTACCGTGGGGGTGGACGTAGTTCGGCACGTGAAACAGCTTGTCGTGTGGTTGCAGGAGCCTTGGCAAAACAATTCATAAACACAATAGAAATAAATGCCTACACCTCTTCAGTTGGAGACATAGTACTTAATAAATCCTATAAAGAATTAAATTTAGCCAATGCTGAAACGAATGACGTTCGTTGTCCAGATTCAGAAGTGGCCGCACAAATGATATCCAAAATAAAAGCCATTCGAAAGGAAGGTGATACCATAGGAGGTGTGATCTCTTGTGTCATTAAAAATGTACCTGTTGGATTAGGCGAGCCAGTTTTTGATCGCTTACATGCTCAATTAGGGAAAGCAATGCTATCTATCAATGCCGTTAAAGGCTTTCAATATGGGAGTGGATTTGAAGGAACCCAATTAAAAGGGAGTCAGCACAACGATTCATTTAGTGCCGATGGTTCTACAAAAACCAACTTATCTGGTGGTATTCAGGGCGGAATTAGTAACGGAATGGATATCTATTTTGATGTGGCTTTCAAGCCAGTCGCTACGATTATGCAAGCCCAGGACACGATTGATAAAGATGGTAATGAAGTTGAAATGCATGGCAAAGGACGCCACGATCCTTGTGTGGTGCCAAGAGCCGTCCCTATCGTAGAAGCCATGGCAGCATTAGTTATTGCCGATTTCATGCTCTTAAATCGACTGAGTAAAGCTTAAATTAAATAAACACATATCTTATGAAATCACTTGCCTTACACTGGAAAATATTAATTGGCATGCTATCAGGTGTGACCTTTGGTTTTATCATGCTTGAAGTAGGCGGTGCCGATTTTGTTGCTAGTTGGGTCAAACCCATTGGGACTATTTTTGTAAAACTCTTAAAATTAATTGCAGTTCCGCTTATTTTAGCTTCACTAATTAAAGGAATTTCAGATTTAAAAGACATTTCAAAATTTGCATCTATTGGGCTTAAAACTATTGTCATTTACGTGCTTACCACAGTCATTGCTATAAGTATAGGATTAATATTGGTAAATACATTCAACCCTGGTGATGGGGTATCTCAAGAAACGATTTCTAAATTGACCGAAACGTATGCGGGAAATAGTGGAGTACAAGGTAAAATTGCAGAAGCAAGTCGCCAACAAGCCGGACGTCCTTTAGATTTCCTAGTGGATATGGTTCCTGACAATGCTTTCTCAGCTTTAAGTAACAATAAACTCATGCTACAGGTAATCTTCTTAGCGATGTTTTTAGGTATTTCTCTTTTGTTGGTTGGAGAAAAAAGTGCAAAGCCACTAAAAGATTTTTTTGATTCTTTAAATGATGTAGTATTAAAAATGGTGGACCTTATCATGTTAACGGCTCCTTTTGCTGTATTTGCGTTACTGGCTAATGTAGTCGTCTCCTCAGGGGATCCTGAGTTGCTTTATGCCCTTTTGTTTTACTCAGGCGTAGTGGTTAGTGGACTGCTTTTAATGGTTTGTTTTTATCTAATATTGGTGACTGTGATTACTAAAAGAAATCCATTTTGGTTTTTAAAACAAATTAGTCCAGCTCAGTTATTAGCATTTTCAACCAGTAGTAGTGCGGCTACTTTGCCAGTCACGATGGAGCGTGTAGAAGAGCACTTAGGGGTTGATAAAGAAGTCTCAAGTTTTGTATTACCTGTCGGAGCAACTATTAATATGGATGGTACTAGCTTGTACCAAGCAGTGGCGGCCGTTTTTATAGCACAGGCATTAGATTTTGATCTGACCTTTGCAGATCAGTTAATGATTGTCCTCACGGCGCTTTTAGCTTCTATAGGAAGTGCAGCAGTTCCTGGTGCAGGAATGGTTATGTTAGTAATTGTTTTGGAATCTGTAGGGTTTCCAGCGGACAAACTAGCCATTGGATTGGCGCTTATTTTTGCAGTAGATCGTCCTTTGGATATGTGTCGTACTATGGTAAATGTAACGGGAGATGCCACCGTTTCCATGATTGTAGCCAAACTAGAAGGGAAGCTTCACACCCCAAAATCAAAAGAATGGGATGACCATTTAGATGAGGTTAAATAGTTCATTTTAAGTTTTTTAAATTACATTTGAGTAGTGATTATATTTCCTTAACCCAATTAAGGATTTGTATAGTTAAAAAACCTACTTATGAACTCTTTCTATTTTCGTAAAATAGCATTGACTTTCATGTCATGTATTTTATTCTTCTTAAATCACGCCCAACAAACTTCCTTTAAAAATAGTAAACTTTCTAGGAAAGAAATCAAAGAACAAAAGATTAACAGACAATTTTACGAGACAAAGGTGTTATTGTCAAGTGAATCAGTTGTGTTTGAAGCTGATTTTTTTAATACTTACGGAGCCCCCAAAGTTTCGATAAATCAAGCATTTAATTTCATTCAGATTGACCAACACTATATAACTGTTCAACTATCTCCTATTCGTGGTTTTTCGACTAATGGAATCGGTGGAATTACTTTGAAGTCAAAAATATCAAAGTACGATTTAAAAATAAATAAAAAGCGAAAGTCATTTATTTTGAAAGTTGGGTTTAGTTCAATTAATTACGGATATTTTGATATTTTTTTTAGAATAAACGTTAAAGGAAGAACAACCGTTTCGGTTGACTATAAAAATGGCAGTCATTTTACTCTTTATGGCCATATTTTTGGCCCAAAGAAAGCAAATATTATCAAAGGACTCGATTAGTTACCTGTTCTTTCAATCCATAAACCGCTCTTTTAAATCATCTGTAGGCACCCTGCATTGCTCTGTTTTTCCAAACCATTTATAGCGATTATTCGCCACCAAACGATACAAGGAATCGCGCATAAATCGGGGTATGAGGTATCCTATTAGAAGTAGGTTAAACCCACCTCCTAAGGCTTTACAAATGTTCAGTACTGCGTTGCTTCGATCGTAGAATTGGCCATTCTTATAAAATAAAATAGTATCTAAATTTTTGTAGTTTAATAGGTGGTCAGGCACAAAAGACTTTGCAAATTCACTCTGTAAGGAGGCGAACTTAAACACCTTTTTCACGTCATTTTTTATAAGTCTGTTGACACTGCTGTTACAGAGGTTACAAACGCCGTCAAAGAAGATGATATTATCCATTATTTTTTAGTTTTTACATACTCTAGTCGATCCACGCTTACCGTAGTCGTGAAAAGGCCATAATTGACAACCGCTTTGTTTTTTTCGAGTTTATCTAAAGTTCCTACCGCACGGCCGTCTTCCAAACGCACCGAGTCTCCAATGACAAGAACCCGTTTTGGTTTTGGGGGTACAAGCGCTGCTATTTCTTTTTGCTTCTTTTTTTGTTTGCGAATGACATCGACCTTTTGGTCTACTTCTTTTTGGAGTTCTATCTCTTTAGCTTTGAGTGCTCTTTTTTGTTTGAGACTCACTTTTTGGCGTTTCGAGTTTTCGACCTGAACTAGTTTAAAAAGTTCATTCATTAATTCGCGTTTGCGATTGTTTTCTAAGTAGCTTTCACCTAAGTCATTTATTTTTTGCCCTAAGTATACTAAACGTTGATTACTGTCAAAAAGCTCCTGATAGCTTTGTAGCTTTTTCTTAGCCTTGGCATTAGTCGTTTCTAGTTTATCGGCTTCTAAACTCTTTTTAATTTCATTTTGCTTAAGTGCACGTTCTGTTTTTTCAAGTTTGGAACGTTCTTTTTGGAGTTTTGAAATGGTTTTGTCAAACCTGATTTTACCACGCTCAATCTTCTTTTTAGAGCGATTAATTAAACTAAACGGAATGCCGTTCTTTTGAGCCACCTCAAAAGTAAAAGAACTTCCTGCTTGTCCTATGACTAATTTATATAATGGAAGTAAGGTTTTTTCATCAAACAACATATTCGCGTTTTGAATATGTGGGAGTTCATTGGCGAGTAATTTTAAATTACTGTAGTGCGTCGTTATAATACCAAAAGCTTCACGTTCATAAAAGACTTCAAGAAACGTTTCAGCTAAGGCGCCCCCCAATTCAGGATCACTTCCTGTTCCAAATTCATCAATTAAAAACAGAGTATGCTTATTGCATTTCTTCAAAAAATGATTCATTTGCTTTAGACGATAGCTATAGGTGCTCAAATGATTTTCTATGGACTGATTATCCCCAATATCACTCAGAATAGATTCAAATAAACATAGTTTTGAACGTTCATGAACGGGAATAAGCATTCCTGATTGCACCATTAGTTGCAGCAGTCCCACAGTTTTAAGGGTAATGCTTTTTCCACCAGCATTAGGACCTGATATAACGATGATCCGACTTTCGGTCGTCATGGTAATAGTTTGTGGATAGGTGGTAATTCCTTCACTTTTATTGGCAACTAGCAAAAGTGGATGGTAAGCATTTACGAGATCAATTTCTTGATGTTCTGTAATTTCTGGAGAAATAGCATCAATTGATTTAGCGTATTTAGCTTTGGCATAAATGACATCTAATTTGGTCAAAAACAACTGATAAGATTCCAAGAGCGGGGAGAAGCCACTAATAAAGCTCGTCAGTTCAAGTAAAATTCTCTTAATTTCTTCAGTTTCTTCAAATTCTAAATTATTAAGATCACGTTGGTGTTGCTGCGTTGTGTCAGGCTCTATGTAAACGATACTCCCTGTTTTGCTAGCACCCATAATGCTGCCTTTTACTTTACGCCGATACATAGCTTTAACAGCTAAAACACGCCGATTTTCCATGACTGTTTCACGAATATCATCTAAATAGTCTGCACTGTTATACATGCTCAGCGCAGAATTGAAACTGGTATTAACCTTGCTTCTTACCGCTTGAATTGATTTTCGTAGTGTGTAAAGTGTATCAGAAGCATCATTTCTTATTTCACCATACTTATCAACCACACCATTTATGGCTTCAGAAATACTTGTGTTAGTTTCTATTCGAATAGAGTGCCCGTGTAGTAAGGGGTAATATTCGTGAAATTTCTTAAAGAATTTCAGAAGAACATTTGTTGTTATACAAATACTTACAATTTTCCGAAACCCATCGATTTCCAAATAATTGTCCTCTATCTTAATTAATTTCAGTTCTTTGGTAATTGAATCAAATCCGTGATTAGGGATTCGGTTTTCATTTTCAAATGACGCTACAAATTCATTAGTGAGTAGAAGGGCTTCAACCACATCAGCTCTTTTTGAAAACGGAATTGTTTCCAAAATTGCAGTTTTCCCCAAAGATGTGACGTTGTGAGATGCCACCTGCATGATAACAGATTCAAATTCTAAATCTTGTAAAGTTTTCTTGGAAATATTAATCATTGCGTTCGTTCATTGGCCTCTACAAATGTAGGTATTAAAGTTTAAAAAATATAGTTTAAATTTGAAGTCTAAGACTTAATTATTAAGTAATTTAAATATATGTTAAAGCTACCAGAATCCTGGCGTCCCCTTCTTGAAGCTGAATGTAACAAGCCCTATTTCAAAGCACTCAGTGCATTTGTGCAGTCGGAGTACACTGAGCAAACATGTTACCCACCGATTGATCAGATTTTTAATGCTTTCAGTAGTTGTTCTTTTGAATCAATTAGGGTAGTGATTATTGGTCAGGATCCGTATCATGGCGAGGGCCAGGCCAACGGTTTGTGTTTTTCTGTGAATGACCACATAAGTCATCCTCCTTCCTTGAAAAACATTTTTAAAGAAATAGAAGCAGATATGAAGCTTCCATACCCTAAAAGTGGCGATTTAATTTCTTGGGCTCAACAAGGGGTTTTTCTTTTAAATTCGAGTTTAAGTGTCCGTTTAAAAGAGGCGGGTAGTCATCAAAAACAAGGATGGGAAGAATTTACGGACAACGTTATTAAAACACTCTCGCAACAAAAAACAGATCTAGTTTTTCTGTTATGGGGTAGTTTTGCTAAAAACAAAAATAAACTAATAGATACAAGTAAACACCATATTCTAGAAAGTGGGCATCCGTCTCCTATGAGTGCAAATCGTGGTTATTGGTTTGGAAATAAACATTTTAGTAAAACGAATGCATTGTTAACGTTAAATGGAAAGTCAGCAATAAAGTGGGGGTAGTTCTATACAGTTGTTACTAATTGATCATAAGCCCATTTTTCAGAAATAATATTTAGTTTAAGTAACTGGTTTTGAACAGCCTCAACTGTTTCGGGATCTATGTTTTTTTGTGACCATTCTGTTAACTCTAGCCATGCTTTAACATCTTCATTTTTTTGTTGGTATCGCTCGGAAATAATACGATCTATTTGTGATATTTCTTTAAAACTTGATGTGATTGCATTAATTGTTTTTAGAATATTTTGAAGCGTTTCTTTTTCATTAAGAATAAATTCGTCACGCACCGCTATTACAAAACAGGGCCATGGCGTTGGGCAATCCCCTAAGCGTCTAAATATTTTTTCATCTACTAGGGGTTTAGTAGTGAATTTCTCCCACATAAAGTAATCAGCTTCTTTCCTGCTCAAGGATTCAACAGCACCATCAAGGTCTTTAACCACTTCAAACTGTAAGTCTGAAGCAGTGTTCCATTTTAGTTTTAAGGCATTTACATAGGCCATCAAGTGCGAACCAGATCCATACCTACTAATAGCTGCTTTTTGTCCTTTTAGTTCACTGAGGTTTTTATAGTTAGAGTCTTGAGCGACATGAATGCCCCAAATCAAAGGGGATTCAACAAAAATCTGTACAATCTTACTAGGATTTCCCTCTGTGATGTCTTTTATGATTCCCTCTGTAAGAATCACTGCCATGTCAATCTCGTTTTCACGAAGTGCTTTTGTCATTTGACCGCTGCCACCAAAATAATCCTTCCAACGAACATCAATATTATGTTCTTTAAAATGGCCTTGTTTTAGTGCTAAGTACCAAGCGTAATTAAAGTGTTCTGGAACGCCGCCAATCCGTACATTTTTCATTTAAGAAATAAGTTTATTCAGGGTGTAGGTTATTAATTTGTCGATTGTTTCTTGAGAGTTTTTGCTAAAGGTGCCTAAGGCTCTGTTTGCTAAAATTGCATTCATTGAACACGCCTCATGTCCCAGTAATTTTGATAGGCCATAGATAGCAGAGGTTTCCATTTCAAAATTACTAACTTTTAAGCCCTTGAAATCAAAGCTATCCATTTTGTTATTTAAACTGTCATCTTGTAGCTCTAAACGTAACACCCTGCCTTGAGGCCCATAAAACCCCCCACAAGTGGCAGTCATTCCTTTAAGAGTTTGATCACTACTAAGAAGGTCTTCTAGTCTGTCTGAATTACTAACAATTATAGGATATGGTTTTTTTGAATTCCACTTCGTGTGTTTTACAAAGGCTTGTTCGATAGCGTCATTTTTAATAGTTTCAATGTTGTAGGAATGAAGCATCCCGTTAATGTCCATTCCATAGCTGCTAAGTAAAAAACTATCAATGTCAATATCTGGTTGTAGTGCTCCTGAAGTGCCAATGCGAATAATAGATAAACTCGTTTTAGCCTCTTTAATTTCTCTAGTTTTGAAATCAATATTTACTAAAGCATCTAATTCGTTGATAACAATGTCAATATTATCTGATCCAATCCCTGTAGAAATCACTGAGAGTCGTTTGCCTTTATAGGTGCCTGTTTGTGTTTTAAACTCTCTACTTTGAGTTTCAAATTCAATTGAATCAAAATGCTTTGTAACTTCACTGACACGATCTTGGTCTCCAACAAAAATAATGGTATCCGAAATATCTGAAGGTTTTAGATGAAGATGGTAAATACTGCCATCAGAATTTAGTATAAGTTCAGAGTTTTTTATAGACATGTTTTTATGTATTGCTTAACCACCCACTCGTTTGACATTGAATCCGACATCTTTTAGAAAGCTCATAATTTTATCACGGTAATCGCCTTGAATAATAATGGTGTCATTTTTAAAGCTTCCACCAACACTTAATCTTTTTTTTAGGTCTTTTGCTAATGCTTTGAAATCTTTATCAGCCCCAGTGTAGCCTTCAATAATAGTAATTGGCTTTCCTTTTCGTTTTTCATATTTACAAATAATAGGAGCGTCTTGCATCCAAATGGAAGTTTGCGTGTCTTCTGTAGCAGCTTCAGGAATTTCAGTGTGCTCAGGAAATAGGTTTTTTAGTTGATCTTTTAAATCCATTATTTTTTACTTAGTCCAAGTTCTTTAATTCGTTGGTTTAAGTAATCACCAGCAGTGATGTCCTCAAATTGTTTTGGGTTTTCATCACTAATACAGTTGTCCAAAACATTTAAATCCATACAACTAATTGGGTGCATAAAAAATGGAATTGAATAACGGGAAGTTCCCCACTTTTCTGGAGGTGGATTAACCACACGGTGAATAGTTGATTTTAATTTATTGTTTGTGTGTCGAGACAGCATGTCTCCCACATTAATCATAAGTTCGTCAGGGTCAGCAATGGCATCAATCCATTTGCCTTTGATATTTTGTACTTGTAATCCTTTTCCTTGCGCCCCCATTAATAAGGTAATTAGATTAATATCTCCATGAGCTGCAGCACGTTCTGCATTTTTAGGCGCTTCTTTAATTGGAGGATAATGAATAGGTCTTAGAATACTATTGCCGTTGTGAATATAGTTATCAAAATAATATTCATCTAAATCTAAATAAATTGCTAAAGCTCTTAAAACATATTTAGCTGTTTTTTCAAGCATTCTGTACGTTTGTTTTCCAACCGTATTGAATTCAGCTAATTCTTTAACTTCAATATTTGTAGGATACTCTTTTTCTAGTTGTGGATTATTTTCTACATACTGTCCAAAATGCCAATACTCTTTCAAATCCCCTTCTTTTTTGCCTTTGGCACTTTCCTTTCCAAATGATACATATCCCCGTTGTCCACCAATGCCAGGGACTTCATAGTTTTGTTTCTGTTCTGTAGTTAAGTCAAAAAATCTTTTAACTTCTGAGTATAAATTGTCGACTAGCTTATCTTCTAAAAAATGTCCTTTTAAAGCTACAAAACCAATCGTTTCATAAGCCCTTCCAATTTGCTCAACAAACCTTTGTTTGTCTTCTGGATTGTTAGATAAGAAATCTAAAAGATTAACACTTGGGATTTTATTCATAGCTTTTTATTAATCATGTTACTAACAAAGATAAGAAATCAAAAGTTTTATAAAAGACATTTTTTAAGTTAAACTTTTCTATCAATTATTTTCCTACATTTGGTATACAAACTAAAGACATTTGAAACCTACTTTCCAATACAATCCTAAAGACGTTAGTCGCAGTAATAGAAAATCATTATATTTTAATATGCTTAAATCTAGGCTTATTGAAAAAAAAATGTTGATTTTACTAAGACAAGGTAAAATTTCTAAATGGTTTTCAGGGATTGGTCAAGAAGCCATTTCAGTGGGGGTTACCCTTGCATTAAAAGCAGATGAATATATTTTACCGATGCACCGAAATTTAGGTATTTTTACCACCCGAGAAATACCATTATATCGTTTATTTTCTCAATGGCAAGGAAAGGCTAATGGTTTTACTAAAGGGCGAGATCGCTCCTTTCACTTCGGAACACAAGACTACAAAATTATTGGAATGATTTCCCATTTAGGACCACAATTGGGGGTCGCTGATGGGATTGCATTATCTCATGTTTTAAAAAATGAATCTAAGGTTACAGCTGTGTTTTCTGGAGATGGAGGTACTAGTGAAGGCGATTTTCATGAAGCACTTAATGTGGCTTCTGTATGGAGTTTGCCTGTCTTGTTTTGTATTGAAAATAATGGATACGGGCTTTCAACCCCAACTAACGAACAATATAATTGCGAATCTATTGCCGATCGGGGTCTTGGTTATGGGATGGAATCACATGTGATAGAAGGAAATAATGTTTTGGAAGTGTTTTCTAAAGTTGATGCCATTGCAAAAAGTATTCGTAAAAATCCTCGGCCAGTATTGATCGAGTTTCAAACCTTTAGAATGCGTGGACATGAAGAGGCGAGTGGTACTAAATATGTTTCACAAGAGTTATTAGATGCGTGGGCTGAAAAAGACCCATTATCAAATTTTGAAGATTATCTGATACAAGAAAACGAAATCTCAATTAAGGAAATAGAAGATTTCAAAATTTCCTATGCTGATGAAATTAAAATGGGTTTACAGCGTGCCTTTGACGAACCTGCTATTACTCCAGATTTAAAAACCGAGTTATCTGATGTTTTTAATCATTTTGATTATGCAGCCACAGCGATTGAACCGTCCTTAAGCAGGCAACGAATACGTCTTGTTGATGCTATATCCGAAGGCTTAAAGCAGTCTATGGAAGTCCATTCGGACTTAGTTATTATGGGACAGGATATTGCAGAATACGGAGGAGTTTTTAAGATTACTGAAAACTTTGTTGAACAGTTTGGAAAAAGTCGTGTTAGAAACACACCTATTTGTGAGTCAGCTATAGTTGAGGCTGCTATGGGTTTATCAATTGCAGGAATAAAATCAGTTGTTGAAATGCAATTTGCTGATTTTGTTTCCTCAGGTTTCAACCCTGTAGTTAATTATTTAGCCAAATCTCACTACAGATGGGGACAAGCTGCTGATGTTGTGATTCGTATGCCTTGTGGTGCTGGAGTAGCTGCAGGTCCTTTTCACTCCCAAACAAATGAAGCTTGGTTTACAAAAACTCCAGGATTAAAAGTGGTATATCCGGCATTTCCATACGATGCAAAAGGCTTATTAGCCACGGCAATAAATGACCCAAATCCGGTATTATTTTTTGAACACAAAGCTTTATACAGAAGCATAAGGCAAGAGGTCCCTGTTGATTATTTTACGCTGCCTCTTGGAGTCGCTTCTTTGATTAAGAAAGGTTCAGATGTTACTATAATATCTTATGGTGCCGCAGTTCATTGGGCGCTTGAAACTCTAGAAAATAACCCCCATATTTCAGCTGATTTAATTGATTTGAGATGCTTGCAGCCTCTTGATTTTGAGTTAGTCTTAGCCTCTGTTAAAAAAACAAGCAAAGCCATTATTTTACAAGAGGATTCATTGTTTGGTAGTATTTCTTCAGATATTTCATCCCAATTAATGGAACAGGCCTTTGAGTTTTTAGATGCACCAGTCATAAGAGTGGCAAGTATAGAAACGCCCATTCCATTTGCAAGTGCGCTAGAACAACAGTATCTTGCAAAACGAACTTTTGAAAAAGAATTAAAAGACCTTTTAGATTATTAAATGGAATATTTAGACTTATTTTTTAGCGCTTTTTTAGGGACACTAGATTGGACTTGGAGGTCAATTTGTTTTGATGTGCCTTGGACACGTAATTATTTCTGGGGGCTAATCGTTATTTCATTAATTGTTTGGGGTCTTGAAATGCTATTTCCTTGGCGTAAACAACAAGCTCTTATTAGAAAAGACTTTTTTCTTGATGGTTTTTATATGTTTTTCAATTTTTTCATCTTCAGTATTTTTATAAGTGGGTTATATAAAATTATATCAAAAGTTGCTGTCGACGAATTTCAAATTTTACCAAGTTCAATAGCTGTTATAAATTTGTCTACCCTTTCGCCTTTAGTTCAACTGTTACTATTTTTTGTTGTTCTTGATTTTGTGCAATGGGTAACACATATATTAATGCATCGTTTTTCGTTTTTATGGAAGTTTCATAAAGTACATCACTCTGTAAAAGAAATGGGTTTTGCGGCACACCTTCGCTATCATTGGATGGAAAACATTGCTTACAAGCCTCTTAAAGTCATTGCATTAATGCTCATTGGTGGGTTTCAACCTGAGCAAGCATTTATAGTACATTTCATGACCATTTCAATTGGACATCTCAACCATTCAAATATTAAAATCGATTACGGACCTTTTAAATATATTTTCAACAACCCAATAATGCATTTATATCACCACGCTAAGGGATTGCCAGCTAATTTTAATGTAGGAGTTAACTTTGCAATTAGTTTAAGTATTTGGGATTATATTTTTAAGACCAATTATGTTCCAATACCTGATAAAGATGTAGTGTTGGGATATGAGAACGACCATCAAATGCCTTCTAGTTTTTTGGGTCAAATATTTTACGGATTTAAAAAAGGAGATTAAATTAACTTTTTTTGGCACTTATAAAATCGGTAATTAAATAGCTAATAAGTTTTCCAGTTTGCTCATTTAATCGTTCGTCTTTTACTGTAGCAGCTTCACAAATGTGAAGGTAGAAAGCCTTTTCATGTTTTCCAAAGTAATGAACGAACTGCCGTGTTTGATTAACAGAAAATCCACTAGGGGTTTGAGCGCTGCTGGGAATATTTTCAATAGCATCACAATCAATTTCAATTCCAAAATTTGATTTCGAAACAAATTTTAACGCATTTTTTGAAGCCCTTCTTAGACTAGTTTCTTTACGTACTATTAAATCTTCGAATGAGATAAATTTTATCTTGGATTTGGAAGTACTAATGTATTTTAATATTTTCTTGGTGATATAGTTTTCATGCAAACCAAAAATAAAATACCGGTCTAAAAACCCTTCTTCTATAGCATAGCTAAACCCATTTCCACTGTGGCGACCTTCTAAGGTTCTTAAGTCAGTATGTGCATCGAAATTAACGGCATTAACTTTGGTTTTTAGCCCTAATGCACAGCCTTTAATAATTCCATAAGCATTATTGTGTCCCCCTCCAACCACGATTGGGGTTTTACCAGCTTTTACAATAGAATATACAAGCTGATTGACATTTTGATCAATTAGTTCTACATGCTTTCGGTATGTTTTTAAGGACTTTTCTGAACTTGTTAGTGAAGGAGTCCCGTACAAATCTTTAAAATCTAAGTGTCCTAAGATTAAAATACTAGATGCATTAGTATATTCGTTACTTTGTATGTTTAGTAAGGATTTTATTACACTTTCCCATGTATCTCTAGCGCCAGGCTGCCCATGATTTGCTAAAACTCCAATGTCTTCTTTAATTCCAAAAAGAACAAACTCTATTTGGGGGTCAGTAATTCTTTCTAATAAATTATTTGAACTAGTGAGATACTGAACAACTTCATGTAGCTTTTTTTCTCCTGTTCTTTTTTGTGTGATTCTCTCTAGTGTTTCAGAGTTAATAATTTGAAGATTCTTCATTTTTTTATAATACATTTGCAATCAGTTAAATTTACAATTTTTTATTGTTTTAAAGCTCATTTTCAAATCATAATCATACAACGAAATGAATTCTTCTTCATCGAGCAAAAGCTCAAAAACTACTATTATTGTTTTAATATTATTATTGGTTGGCTCCTTGTTTTTTACGTTACAATTAAATCAAAAAAGTGTAGCTACTCAATTACAGCTTGAAAATGAGAAAGCTGAAGTGATGAGCAACCTAGACGATATTACGTCTTTATATGCTGAAGCTATCTATGACAACAAAGTCGTAAACTCTAAGTTAGAGGGTGCTTTAGCACGTTTAGAAGTACTTAAAAAAGAGTTAGAGAAATCAGCAGTAAGTATCACATCTCTAATGAGATACAAAAAAAAATATTTTGAGTTAGAATCCGAAATGGAAGTTTTGTTAAATGAAAATGCCGTTTTAAAACTTGAAAACTTACAACTTGAGAAAATCTTAGATAGTACACAGCTACAGTTAACAACTCAGTTGACTACAAATGCTAATTTAACAGAAAATAATATTAAGTTATCACAGTCTGTAAATGTCGCTAAAAAATTATCAATTGAACGCCTTGAAGGCTTTGGTGTTATTCAAAAAAGATCTGGCAGGCTGGTCCCAACCACACGAGCTTGGAGAGTTGATAACTTAAGAATCTGTTACACTGTTCCCTCAAACCCTTTAGCTGAACCAGGAGAGAGAAGCTATTATGTTCAAGTTATTGATCCAAACCTTAATGTGATCGGTTCTAATTCTCCAGTACAATTTGAAGAAGAGGTATTAAAATATAGTTACATCAACTCCTTTACTTATGATAATCTAAGTTTAGATGTTTGTGATTTTGTTTCAGTAGAGGAAATTGATTTTGAAAAGGGTATGTATACTGTTAACGTTTTTGACCGAAGTGATCTAGTGTCTACTTCTACATTTACTTTGAAATAGAAATTGATTATTCTACAAACACTCCGTTAATCATCACCTTATAGATGGGGTTGTTTCCGAAATGATAAGGGATTTGACGGTATGAAGTTAACTCCTTAGTAATGATGATACTTGCTTTTTTTCCAATAGAAATGCTCCCATATTCTTTAGAAGCATTCATGGCAAACGCTCCATTAATGGTAGCCGCGTTGATAGCTTCTTCCGGACTCATTTTCATTTTAATACACGCAAGGCTGACAATAAAATTCATGTTTCCGCTTGGTGCAGACCCTGGGTTAAAATCTGTAGCTAGTGCTAATGGGAGACCAGAATCTATTAGTGGTCTTGCTGGCGTGTAAGGAATCCCTAAGAAAAATGAACATCCTGGTAAAGCTACAGGTATTGTGTCAGTGTTTTTTAACGCCTCTATGTCTTCATTATTGAGAACTTCTAAGTGATCAACAGATAAGGCTTTGTGTTTAACTCCTAAGGCTACTCCGCCAAAGGCATTAAATTGATTGACATGAATTTTAGGTATTAGATCATATTTAGCTGCTGCATTTAACACTTGTTCCGTGTCTTCTAGAGAAAAATATCCTTTTTCACAAAACACATCCACAAAATCTGCTAATTGCTCTTTGTGTATCTCGGGCAACATATGATTAATAATCAAATCTAAATATTCCTTTTTGTTATCCGAGTGTTTTTTTGGAATTGCGTGCGCACCAAGGAACGTAGCTTTGATTTTTATGGCTGAGTTTTCTTTTATTTTTTTAATAACTCTAAGCATTTTAAGTTCTGCATCGGTCGTTAATCCGTATCCTGATTTTATTTCTAAAGCGCCTGTCCCAAGCTTTACTAATTCGTTTACTCGTTTGATTGATTGTTGGTAAAGCGCACTTTCACTTGTATTTTGCAGGGTTTGGGCAGAGTTTAGGATACCTCCTCCTTTTGCAGCAATATCTTCATAAGATAATCCGTTAATTCGATCTACAAATTCTTGAGAACGATCTCCGGCATATACTACATGAGAATGGCTGTCGCACCATGTGGGAAGTATGATTTTCCCAGTAACATCAATTACTTCATCACTGTCTTCAACGACTAATTCATCCATTGGGCCAAAACTGTGTATTGTGTCGCCATTAATTCTTAAAAATGCGTTTTTAATATGTGGTAATTCAGACATCGATTTACCCATGACTTTCAACTCCGCTTTTTCTCGTGTTTGAAGTAATTCTTTAATATGGATAAAAAGTGTACTCATACTATTTTTTTAAGTTCCCTACCATGTTTTCAGGTTTTACCCAAGCATCGTAATTTTCGGCAGTAACATAGCCAAGATTAATAGCCTCTTCTTTTAGAGTCGTTCCATTTTTGTGAGCTGTATTTGCAATTTCTGCAGCTTTATAATACCCGATTTTAGTGTTTAAGGCTGTAATTAGCATTAGTGAGTTATTTAATAATTTCTCAATAACATCGTGATTAGGTTCAATTCCTGAAGCGCAGTGTTTTTCAAAACTAACAGCTGCATCTCCAAGAAGTTGTGCCGATTGTAAAAAGTTAGCAGCCATCATAGGCTTAAAAACGTTTAATTCATAATGTCCTTGAGTACCGCCTACAGAAATAGCCACATCATTACCCATAACTTGTGCACATACCATAGTAAGTGCTTCGCATTGAGTGGGGTTTACTTTTCCAGGCATGATAGAACTTCCTGGCTCGTTAGCTGGGATGGTAATTTCACCAATTCCTGAACGTGGGCCTGAAGCCATCATTCTAACGTCATTAGCAATCTTATTCAAGGATACAGCTAGTTGTTTTAGCGCACCATGACTTCCAACAATAGCATCATGTGCGGCAAGTGCTTCAAATTTATTAGGGGCTGTTATAAATGGTAGCTCAGTAAATTTTGCAATATAGTCTGCTACAAGTTCTGAGTAGCCATCGGGCGTATTTAAACCTGTTCCAACAGCGGTGCCACCCAAAGCTACTTCGCTCAAGTGTTCTAGAGTGTTTTTGAGGGCTTTTAATCCATGATCTAATTGTGAAACATAACCAGAAAATTCTTGCCCTAACGTTAACGGAGTAGCATCCATTAAATGGGTACGACCAATTTTTACAACAGTTTCAAATTTTTCTGATTTATCTTGTAATGTATCTCTTAATTTTTGAATTCCCGGGATGGTTGTTTCAATTACTTTTTTGTAAGCTGCTATGTGCATTCCTGTTGGGAAGGTATCGTTTGAAGATTGGGATTTATTAACGTCATCATTGGGTTGGATGGTTTTTTCACCTTCTCCAATAGTTTTACCAACAAGTTGATGAGCCCGGTTAGCAATGACTTCATTAACATTCATATTACTTTGTGTTCCAGAACCTGTTTGCCAAATAACTAATGGAAATTGGTCATCGTGTTTAGCTGTTAAAATTTCGTCACACACTTGTGCGATTAAGTCTCTTTTTTCTGTAGAAAGAACTCCAAGTTGGCAGTTTGTAAATGCGGCTGCTTTTTTTAAGTATGCAAATCCATAGATGATGTCTATAGGCATTGAAGCTAGGTTTCCAATTTTAAAATTATTTCGAGACCGTTCTGTTTGAGCGCCCCATAATTTATCTGCAGGTACATTCACATCTCCCATCGTGTCTTTTTCTATTCTATACTTCATAACATCAAATTTTGATTACAAATTTACAATTTTTTCACTTTAAATCCATACTGTTACTAAGCTGTTGATAAATGTATATTTTTATGTTGTAAAACTATTTTTCTTATACTATATTTGCAGAGTAAACAAAAGAATGTAGTATGTTTGATTTTGATCAGTATTTAGGATTTTTAGCGTTTTTGTCAATTTTAACCTTAGGGTTTTGGTTAATGATATTTTTATTGACCTTTGCAATTCCTTATTGGATCTTCGGATCAGCTATCGAACATTTTAAAGAAAAGTTAGCGGCTCGTAAAGCTAAACCAAAACAGGATTAACCAATCACTATTTATATATTAAAAAAACCAAAACAATTAAGTTTTGGTTTTTTTTTTTGCTAACCGCTGAAATTACTACCATATTGGCCTTGTTCGGGTCGTTTTTTGCGTTGATTAAAACGGTACGTAAACGAAAGACTAAAGGAGCGTACTCGCCATCGGTAGTATCCATTGCTATAAAATGTTGGGGTAGTAGATTCTAAGTTTCTGCGCTGAGTATTTAATAAGTCATTTATATTTAATGAAATGGATGCTTTTTCGTTAAATAGATCTTTACTAAATGCCATATTTGAAGAAAACACACCTTCTCTTCTGTTTACGGCATCGATCCTTGGACCTGAGTAACTTAAACGTGTTTGCCATTCAATATTCCCAGGAAGTGTATATTTGTTATTGAGTCTAACAAACCATCCTAGGTTTTCAGAATCATAACTTAATCCATTATAGTTTCCTTTAATAGCAGAGCGATATAAATTGAAATTAGTATTTATATTCCATTTTTCTAACGGACGATAAGTTAGTGTGAATTCAAACCCAAGCCGATCATCTTCAGCTAAATTAATAGGCCCTCTTCTAATGACTGGAACAATTTCTCCATTTATTACAACCTCTTCTCCAGTATCTTCACTGATGTAAGTAAACACATCAGTTGCGTGGTTGTAGTAAAAAGAAGCGTTAAGAGTTAGTTTGTCAAAGGTATTTAAATACCCTATGTCGACTCCATTTGAGTAGCTAGGTGTGATGTTTGGGTTTCCCTGAAATATGTTGGCAGCGCTACTCCTTGATGGAAATGGATTTAGATAGCGAGACCTAGGTCGACTGATACGACGGCTATAGCCGATAGTTAAGTTTTGCGTTTCTGAAAACTCATAACCTAAATTAATGGTAGGAAATAACCCTATGTAGTTAGAGTTAGAATAGTCATTTGAGCTTAGCTGCTTGATTGTGACGTCTGTTGCTTCCATTCGAAGACCCAGTAAAAACGAAAATGTATCTTTTAATTTACTGCCATACTGAGTATATATAGCATTAACGTCTTCTTTGTAATTTAGAACATTACTAACACCTGTATCTAAAATAAAAGCATCCTCATCTGAAAACTCTAAAGTGAAGTCTGTGTTATTGGAGCTAAACCGGCCATTATATCCAATTTCAAAGCGTGTATTTTCACTAATAGGGAGCGTAAAGTCAGACTGTATTAAAATTCTGTTTTGTTCTTCAATAGTACGTACACGCTCAGCTGCTATTCCGTCGTTATAAATAATGGAGCCTTCATCTTCAGAGCTGTTTTCAACTTGAAAATCAAATGTGAGGCGGTGTTCGCTATTTCCATGAAACTGTTTGTCAAAATTAATCGAAAACTGGGTGGTTTGATCTAATTCTGTTTCTGGGTCATAACGAATAGATTCGTTTATAACAGCTCCTGTTAAATCAAGGGTTTGAGCTCTGTTAGAGCTTTCGTTACTATTATCACTTTTTCTTACTAAAAAAGCAGTAGTTAACGAGGTTGTGGGGTCGAGATACCATTCGATTCCTGTATTGCTATTAAACCCATTTCGAATACGCTCAAATGTGCGGTATTCATTTCGAAACGTGTTTGGTAAATCTTGGATAAGAATTCCATTCTCATCGTATTCAGTATTAAAAAATTCAGATTCAACACCAGAACTTCCTGGGCTTTTAGTATATGAATATCCTGAATTATTAAAAATATTTATATTCCCTGTACGGTAGTTAATGTTACCAGATGCTCCTAATTGATCTGGATAGCCAGAATTGATTATAATAGCTCCATTGAGCCCAAGTATTTTACTTCGTCTCAAAATAATATTTAAAATGCCTGCAGTTCCTTCCGCATCATATCTTGCAGAGGGAGAGGTGATTATTTCAACTTTTTCAATGGCATCCGCAGGCAATTGTCGTAGAGCGTCTGTAGAATTTAACCCTACTAATCCGGATGGTTTTCCGTTTATTAAAATTCTAACATTTTCATTGCCTCTTAGTGCTACGTTTCCTTCAATGTCTACTGAGACAGACGGGACGTTATCTAAAACATCACTCACACTGCCGCCTCTAACGGTTAGATCTTTACCAACATTGTAGATTTTTTTATCTAATTTAATTTCAACCGTTGTTTTTTCTGCAATGATATCAACGGCATCTAAAGCTTGTAAGTCAGCTTTCATTTTAAAGGTTCCAAAGTTGGTGTCTTGTTTTAGATTTATATTTGATTTAGTAACAGCCTCAAATGAAAAATACTCAATATGAATATCATACACTCCTGGGGTTGTTTTTATCCTAAATTCTCCTTGAAAATCTGAAATACCGCCTCCGATTATTTTGTTTTCAGCCCTACTAATAAAAGAAATAGTTGCATATTCTAATGGCTGGTTTGTTTCGGCTTCGATAATCTTACCTGACACAGTAATAGAATCCCCCCCATTTTGAGCCATAGTGTAGGCATGTGACAAAATGAGGGTCACTAAAATTAATACGTTTTTACTCATAAAAGTTAACTAGTTTTTTGCAAAAGTAGCTTGTAGACACTCTAGCTTCGGTTAAAATTGTGTTAAATAAATAGACTTAAGATGCGCTCACTTGGACGTCCAATTACCCCTTTGTTCTTGAATGTAATAATAGGTCTTTCAATAAGTTTTGGATGTGTTGCCATAGCTTGTATAAGGGCTTGGTCCGATATTTTTTTTCCTTTATAGTTGGATTTCCAGATAGCTTCATTTTTACGAATGAGATTTTCTGGAGGTATGTTTAAGGTTTCTATTAACTCTTTGAGTTCGTTTTCACTCAAGGGATTTGTTATGTAATCAATAATCTTAAATTCTTTTCCTAATTCTTTCAGTGTTTGTACTCCTTCGCGTGATTTACGACAGCGATTGTTATGGTAAATTTTTATCATAATGAATTATTAGGTTTCTCTTTTTGTCCTGTAGCCATTAAATATGCTTTTAAAAATGGAGTAATTTCTCCATTCATTACATTATCTACATTTCCAGTTTCTTCTGCTGTTCGGACATCTTTTACAAGTTTGTACGGATGCATTACGTAGTTTCTAATTTGACTTCCCCATTCAATTTTCATTTTACCAGCTTCAATATCCTCCCGTTGAGCCAATTGTTTTTTGAGCTCAATTTCATAAAGTTGAGATTTCAGCATTTGCATTGCTCTTGAACGATTGTCATGCTGTGATCGCGTTTCTGAACATGAAATCTGAATGCCAGATGGTTTATGATTTAGATGTACTTTGGTTTCTACTTTGTTTACGTTTTGTCCTCCGGCTCCACTTGAACGAGCCGTTGTAATTTCTATATCTGCAGGATTAATTTCAATTTCAATAGTATCATCTACTAATGGGTAAACATATACAGACGCAAAACTTGTGTGTCGCTTTGCATTGCTGTCAAAGGGGGAGATTCGTACCAATCGGTGCACACCATTTTCGCCTTTTAACCAACCAAATGCAAAGTCACCTTCAATTTGTAGTGTCACGGTTTTAATTCCAGCAACATCACCGTCTTGTAAGTTTAACTCTTTGACTTTAAAGTTGTTTTTTTCAGCGTACATAACATACATACGCATCAGCATACAGGCCCAGTCACAACTTTCAGTACCTCCGGCGCCTGCTGTAATCTGCAGAACTGCACTTAAGCCGTCACCATCTTCAGAAAGCATATTTCTAAATTCAATATCTTCTAAAAAGTTAGCACTAAGTGCAAATTGTTTTTCAACTTCTTCGGCCGTAGTTTCTCCTTCTTTAAAAAAGTCATATAAAATTTCCAGCTCCTCGGTATAGGTTTGTGCTTTTTCAAAATCACTCACCCATTTCTTGTTAACTCTTAAAGATTTCATGAGCAGCTCGGCTGCTTTCGAGTCGTTCCAAAAGTCAGGAGAAAAAGTTTTTTCTTCTTCATTTTGAATTTCGATGCGTTTGGCATCTAAGTCAAAGATACCTCCTCAACGCACCAAGGCGCTCAAAAAGATCTTTTATGTGATCTTGTGTTATCATTTTTTTATTTATAATTACAAAAATAGAATTTATAGCATAGAATTAAAATAATATGTAGTTTTATATCCAAAATAAAATTCATGCAAATAGATTTAAGAAGCGATACAGTTACTAAGCCATCAAAAGGAATGATGGATGCGATGATGACAGCCAAGTTGGGTGATGATGTTTATGCTGAAGACCCTTCTGTAAACGCTTTAGAGGCACGAGTAGCAGCTATGTTTGGAAAACCAAGAGCACTTTTTTTTCCTTCTGGAACTATGGCAAATCAAACTGCAATTAAATTACATACACAACCTGGCGAGCAGCTTATTTGCGATAAATATTCTCATGTTTACAATTACGAGGGGGGTGGCGTATCTTTTAATAGTGGCGTATCTTGTCAATTAGTTGATGGTCATAGAGGAATGATGACAGCTTCTCAAGTTGAATCTGCTATTAATCCACCCGACTTCTATCACAGCCCAATGACCTCTTTAGTAACATTAGAAAACACAACGAACAAAGGCGGTGGCGCCTGTTGGGATTATGAAGAAATTATAAGAATTAAATCCGTTTGTGATTCTAATAAGTTAGGACTTCACCTTGATGGTGCTCGTTTGTGGAACGCCCTCATAGCAAAGTCTGAATCAACTCAACAATACGGAGATGTTTTTGATACAATTTCTGTTTGTTTTAGTAAAGGATTGGGCGCACCTGTGGGCTCTGTTTTGGTAGGTAATGAAGATTTAATGAATAAAGCTTTAAGAATACGGAAAATGCTTGGTGGCGGAATGAGACAAATTGGATTGCTTGCAGCTGCGGCTTCCTATGCATTAGACTACCAATACGATCGGCTCAAAGATGATCATCAAAAAGCTAAAGAGATTTCAGAAGTTTTAAATCAGATGGAGGCCGTTTTTAGTGTAGAACCTGTGGAAACAAATATTGTGATATTTAGATTAAACCCCGAAATAGAGGAAACATTATTTTTAAATAAATTAAAAGCACATGATGTTTTAGTTAGCGATATGGGGGGTGGAAAGCTTAGAATGGTCACACATTTAGATTATTCAGATGCCATGCATATAAAACTTTTAGAAATCCTTAGCAAATCATGATTTTTTTTGTAAGTTTAAATTATTGAACCCCTCAATTTCCTACCTTATGAAACTCAATTTCCTACCCCTAATTTTAATAAGTTCACTTTTTTCTTGTGATACTAAGACTCAAAAAACAATGTCTGAATTACCAAATGCTCCATTAGCAAAACAAATACCTAAAAATTTAACAATCCATGATGATGTGAGGGTTGATGAATTTTATTGGTTAAATGATAGAGAAAATCCTGAAGTGATTGACTATCTTAATAAAGAAAACGACTATTATAACGCACACACAGCCCACACAAAAGACTTTCAAGTGTCTCTGTTTGAAGAAATGAAGTCAAGGATTAAGGAAGATGATAGTTCAGTTCCATACAAATATAATGGCTACTGGTATATTACTAAGTTTGAAAAAGGAAAAGATTACCCTATTTACATACGAAAAAAAGAATCGCTAACCGCCAGTGAGGAGTTGTTATTTGATTGCAATGAAATGGCTAAAGGTCATTCGTATTTTAGATTAGTTGGTTTAAATATTAGCCCTAACAATCATATGATTTCTTATGGAATTGATACCACAGGAAGGCGTCAATATAAACTGCAGATAAAAGATCTTAAAACGGATAAAGTTTTTAAAGAGGAAATTAGCAATACAACTGGTGGTAGTACTTGGGCAAATGATAATAAAACCTTGTTTTATACGCTCAAAGATGAAACAACGCTAAGATCAGAATCGATATATAAACACCTGCTAAATACGGACTCAAAGTTAGATGAATTAGTATACAAAGAGTTAGACGATACATTTGGAGTCAGTGTCTATAAAACGAAGTCTAAAAAATATTTAGTGATTGGTAGTTTTAGCACTTTAACCACGGAGTATCAAATTTTAAACGCGGACACACCAAATGGTGATTTTAAGATATTTCAAGCAAGAACACGAGGCTTAGAATATGGGATTTCACACTACAATTCGGATTTTTACATCGTATCTAATGCCGATGGTGCTAAAAACTTTAAGCTTTCAAAAACACCTGACAGTCACACTCAAAAGGAATATTGGGTTGATGTTATTCCACACAGAGAGTCTGTTTTGCTTGAAGATATTGAGATTTTCAAAGACTTTTTAGTGATTTCAGAACGTGAAAATGGATTGAATCAAATTAAGATTTCTCGTTGGGATGGAACCGATAGCTATTACCTTCCTTTTGAGAGCGAAACTTATACAGCTTACACCTTATCTAATATTGATTTTGATACAAATATTTTGAGGTATGGCTACCAATCGCTCACAACACCATCTTCAGTAATTGATTTTGATATGCTAACAAAATCTAAAACAGTTAAAAAAGAGCAAGAGGTTTTAGGGGGTAAGTTTAAAAAAGAAAACTATACATCTGAGCGTGTGTGGGCTTCTTCTTCAGATGGTACTAAAATCCCTATTTCTATAGTACGTCATGTTAATACAAAAAAAACAGCGGATACTCCACTGCTGCTATACGCTTATGGTTCTTATGGATACACTATCGATCCTTCTTTTTCGACAGTTAGAATGAGTCTTTTAGATAGAGGGTTTATTTTTGCAATAGCGCATGTGAGAGGCGGGGAGTATTTAGGGCGTCAGTGGTATGAAGACGGGAAATTATTTAAAAAGAAAAACACATTTTTAGATTTTATAGCTTGCTCAAAATTTTTAATTAAAAATAATTACACTTCCGCTAAACACCATTATGCTATGGGAGGGAGTGCAGGAGGTCTTTTGATGGGGGCTATTATAAATTTAGCTCCGGAGTTATATAATGGCGTGGTATCTCAAGTTCCTTTTGTAGATGTTGTGACTACGATGTTGGATGACAGTATTCCACTTACCACAGGAGAATATGATGAGTGGGGGAATCCAAATGAAAAAGAGTATTATGATTACATGAAATCGTATTCACCATATGATAATGTTGCGAATCAGTTGTATCCCAATATGTTAGTTACAACGGGCTTACATGACTCTCAAGTACAGTATTGGGAACCAGCGAAATGGGTTGCGCGCTTAAGGAATCAGGATAATAACACGTCTCAACTGTATCTTCAAACCAATATGGAAGCAGGGCACGGAGGTGCTTCTGGGCGTTTTGAGGCCTTAAAAGAAATAGCTTCTGAATATGCATTTATACTTAGTCTAGAATCAATTTTGTATTAAAGTTCAAATTATTTTTTGTAGGTTTGGGTAGATTCCATTATTTTGAAAAAAGACAAACTCATTTATGAAAGTGTTTTAGAGCTTATTGGTGCTACGCCATTGGTAAAGCTAAACAGAATTGTTGATCATATTCCAGGCACATTTATTGCTAAATTAGAATGCTTTAATCCTGGCCATTCCTCTAAAGATAGAATCGCCCTTCACATCATTGAAGAGGCCGAAAAAAAAGGACTTCTAAAACCTGGAGATACAATAATTGAAACTACATCTGGAAATACAGGTTTTAGTTTGGCAATGGTTAGTATTGTCAAAGGCTATAAATGTGTTTTAGCCGTAAGCTCTAAATCATCATTGGACAAAATTGATATGTTAAAAAGTATGGGGGCTAAAGTGTATATATGTCCAGCTCATGTTGAACCTGATGACCCAAGATCTTATTACGAGGTTGCAAAACGTTTACATAAAGAAACTAAAGACTCTGTTTATATTAATCAATATTTTAATAGCCTAAATACGGAGGCACATTATCAAACAACTGGACCAGAAATTTGGAAACAAACTCAGGGACAAATCACACATTTAGTAGCATGTAGTGGTACTGGTGGTACTATATCAGGGACTGCAAAATATTTAAAAGAACAAAATCCAGCTATTAAGATTATTGGAGTTGATGCATATGGCTCTGTATTAAAAAGTTACCACGAAAATAGGGTGTTAGATGGCAATGAAATATACCCTTACCGCATTGAAGGTCTAGGGAAAAACTTAATACCTTCTACAACTAATTTTGACATCATTGATGAGTTTATAAAAGTATCTGATGAGGACAGTGCTCACTCCGCAAGAAAATTGTCGACTAAGGAAGGTTTATTTGTGGGATATACTTCAGGAGCCGCAATTCAGGCAGTAAAACAGCTTAATGAAAAAAAGACATTCAAATCAGATGATATTGTAGTTGTGATTTTTCCTGACCACGGTTCTAGATACATGAGTAAGATATATAATGACCAATGGATGAATGACCAAGGTTTCTTTGACAACCAGACTAACGTTAACTCAAATTCGATAGAATTCACCAACTAGATCAAAACCTTTTAATTGATTGAGAATAAATCAAATAATATGTTAAAATAGTTATGAATTATTGATTATAATTTATAACTTTAGTATTAAATCCATTTTTAAGCTATGATTAGAGATTTATTCGCTAAAATATATAAGAACAAAGGACCTTTGGGTAAATGGGCAAGCCAAGCTGAAGGTTATTTTATATTCCCTAAATTAGAAGGCTCGATTTCAAATCGAATGAAATTCCATGGAAATGAGGTCATTACATGGAGTATAAACGATTATTTAGGATTAGCAAATCATCCCGAAGTAAGAAAAGTAGATGCAGAAGCGGCATATGAATATGGGTCAGCTTATCCTATGGGAGCTCGTATGATGTCTGGCCACACTTCTTTTCATGAGCAATTAGAAAACGAACTGGCCGAATTTGTGAGTAAAGAATCTAGTTATCTTTTAAATTTCGGATATCAAGGTATTATGTCTACTATAGATGCATTGGTAGGGAAAAACGATGTTATTGTGTATGACGTTGATGCTCATGCTTGTATTATTGACGGAGTTCGCTTACACCTAGGAAAACGTTTCACTTACAGGCATAACGACCTAGAGAGCTTAAAGAAAAACTTAGAAAGAGCTACTAAGGTTGCTAATCAAACAGGTGGAGGAATCTTAGTAATTTCAGAAGGTGTTTTTGGAATGCGAGGGGAGCAAGGGAGGCTAAAAGAAATAGCAGCTCTTAAAAATGAATATAAATTTAGGTTTTTAGTAGATGATGCACATGGTTTCGGAACTCTTGGGAAGTCAGGGGCTGGAACTGGAGAGGAGCAGGGCGTTCAAGATGATATAGATGTGTATTTTGCCACCTTTGCAAAGTCCATGGCCAGCACAGGTGCATTTATAGCTGCAAACAAAGAAATTATAGATTATTTAAAATATAACTTGAGATCACAAGTATTTGCAAAGTCCCTCCAAATGCAATTAGTTATAGGGGCTTTAAAGCGTTTAGATATGATTAGAACAATGCCAGAACTTAAAGAGAAGCTTTGGGTTATTGTGGAAGCCTTACAAGCAGGATTAAGAGCTAGAGGTTTCGATTTAGGACAAACTCAAAGTTGTGTTACTCCTGTATACCTAAAAGGAAGTATCCCCGAAGCAATGGCCTTGGTTAAAGACTTACGAGAAAATCATGGAGTTTTCTGCTCTATTGTAGTGTATCCCGTTATCCCCAAAGGTTTGATTTTATTAAGATTGATCCCGACGTCAATGCACACCTTAATAGATGTAGAACTAACACTTAAGGCCTTTTCGGCGATAAAAGAACGCTTAGAAAATGGAGTTTATCAACATTTATCTACTTTAGTTAAAGCCGAAATAAGCGAGTAAACTTATTTTAGTTCTTTTCTAAATGTACATCGTTTTTTTGTCAATTTCAGTTTGTAATCAGTCCACATATTTCTCATGGCCACATTATCAGCTAGAACAGGAGTCATTCTGCATTCTGAAATTTTGTGTTTTTCAAATGTTTTTTGGAACTCATTAAAAATAATGGCATGTACTCCTTTTTTTTGATATTCAGGACGAACACCGATTAAATATAAATCAACTGTTTTAGACTTCTTGGCTTTAAAAATATGGTATAGTCCAAACGGAAATATGTTGCCATTTATTTTTTGAAAGGCGGTTGAGTATGAGGGCATAATTACAGAAAATGCGACTAACTCATTTGATCCATTTATAACAAACTTTATGTATTCAGGATTTATAAAGGATAAGAATTTCTTTTTTAGATGGTCTTTTTGAATATCTGGTATTTTTACAAAAGAAGATAAACTTGCAAAACTATCGTTAAATAAATCAAACATTCTATCGGCATAGACTAATACATCTTTTGTTTTATTGAAAGATAAGGCTCTTAGGTTATAACGCTTTTTAATAAGCCCTTGAAGGCGTTCGTGGGTTTCAAATAATATATCTTTAACTTTAAATTTATGCTCTACATATTCTTTTTCTACTTTAAAATTTAGTTTTTTAAAATGATCCACATAATAGGGGGGATTATACCATGTAATCATTTTTCCAATTTCTTCGTAACCGTAAGTTAGCACCCCAACTTTATCTAAATTAGAGAAACCCATAGGCCCTTCCATATAGTCCATTTTTTGAGATATCCCTATCGAATTCACTTTGCTTAGGAGTGCTTTAGTGACCTCCAGATCATTAATCATATCCATCCAGCCAAAACGTATCTTTCTTAGGCCTTGTTCATTTACTTCTATCCAATTAATGATAGCAGCGATACGCCCAACTAGAACTTCGTTTTTGTAAGCAAGAAATAGCCTGACATCTGAATCTGCAAGAACAGGGTTTTTCTTCTTGTCAAAAACGTTAACTTCTTCGCTTATTATTGGGGGAACCCAATACTTAGAGTTTTTATGAATGGAAAAGGGAAACTTAACAAATGTTTTAATATCTTTTTTAGAAGTTGCTTCTTTAATAAATATCATACCGTTTCTAATTAATCAAGCTACTCAGCTCTTTTTTAGTAGACTTATTTTTGTTTTAATTTGAAGTATCATGTCTGTCTATTCTGTAGGAAACGCCAAAACTAATGTTTAGTACTGAGGGAGTGTCTTTAGTATTAAAGGTTAGGGCAGTGTCTAATTGTAAGTTTTTACCTAACAAATATCCCGCTCCAAAGCGAAATAAATTATCAGCATAGAAATCACTTTTAATTCCTTGAGTTTCTGCAAACATGACCCATTTTGGATTAAATGAATGTGTTAACGTGAGTGTGTAATTTAAATCTGTTTGGTCACTTCCAATTCGGTCCAGCATAAAGTTTGTAACAAAGACCCATCCACCGGCAAAATTATTCTGTGTAATCAAAACCCCACGATAGCTAACACCATCAACTGTAGTTGCTGTATAAGGATTGTCTTCAGAATCAAAATTAAGTCCTCCTGCTACTGACACTGCCGGTATCAAGCTAGACCATTTAAAGCCTCTGTTGGCATGGTAGCTATAAAGATTAGGTTTGTCTTCTTTGTTTTTATTTGGGTCATAAACTAAGTACTTGGCTCCAATGTTGAAGTTTTTAAAATTCGCTCGTGTTTCATCTTTTATGACGCCTGAAGAGTAAGACTTCGTGTCATTTTGATAGGTTCCTTGGATATTGAGTTCTAAAGCTTCTTTCCAAATACCATAATGTACCGCAAAGTCAAGGCCGTAGCCTGACACTTCATAATTTGGATACACATTTCTTTTTTCTTTTACTAAGTAAGAACCTAATTCAAATTGTAACACTTTAGTCCCTACAGAAAAAGCACTTTGTGATGATCCTGGTCTGTTTGAATTTATGACATCTGTATATTGAGCATGAGTAATACTAATTTGACAGCAGAATACAATGGTGATAACAAGGCTAAAAGTATTTTTCATTTCGATTGCTTTTACCAAACCTACATATTTTTTTTGTATTTATTATTACCAAATAATACATTATTAATCGGTATTTCTCTTTTTGTGTACCATAAAACATTTTATATTTATTTAACTAATAAAAATAAGAATTGTATTTTTGAAAAAATAATCTACCGATGTTACAAAATGCGTCTATCATTGGATTCGTTAGAACGATTCTAATTTTTATTTTAGTGTACACTGTCTTCAAGTACGTAATGCGCTTACTGGCGCCCTATATAGTGCGTACGGTTGCTAAAAAAGCGGAAGCTCATTTTAGAAGCCAATCTGCTCCCAAACAACCCAATCAAAAAGAAGGAGAAATAAGTATTGATAAAATGCCTAATTCTAAAGCATCAAAACATGATGTTGGTGAATATGTTGATTACGAAGAAGTTGAATAAACAAATCAATTAATGAATACTAACTTGAAAAAATTCGGAACACATATTTTAGTCATTTTTGGGTTCGTCATAGTGTCTTTATTATATTTCAGTCCAGTCCTAAAAGGACAAAAAATTTATCAAAGTGATATTGTGCAGTATACAGGAATGGCTAAGCAACACACTGATTTCCGTGAAGCTTATGGTTCTGAATCCTATTGGACAAATAGTGCCTTTGGAGGTATGCCAACTTTTCAGTTAGGAGCAAAATACCCCCATAATTATATAAAAAATTTAGATTTAGCGCTTCGTTTTTTACCACGTCCTGCGGATTATCTTTTTTTGTATCTTATAGGGTTTTATATATTACTACTTGTACTAAAAATTGAGTATCGGATGGCTGCTTTTGGAGCTCTAGCCTTTGGGTTTTCTACTTATCTAATTATTATTTTAGGGGTAGGACATAACTCTAAAGCGCATGCAATTGCTTATATGCCATTGGTATTATCTGGTATTATTTTGACCTTTCAAAAGCGATATCTTATAGGCTTTTCCTTGACGGCAATTGCGTCAGGTCTTGAACTGGTGACCAATCACCCGCAAATGACCTACTATCTATTTATTTTAATTTTAATCTTAGGAGTTTCTTACTTAGTTCAAGCTATTAAATCAAATGAACTATCCGCCTTTTTCAAGGCATCAGGTATTCTTTTTGTAGCCGCTTTTTTAGCACTCGGAATGAATGCAACCAATTTGTTAGCGACTAGTTCTTACACCAAAGAAAGTACACGAAGTAAAAGTGAATTAACAATTAATTTAGATGGCAGTCTTAGAGAGCAAAGTTCGGGATTAGATAAGGCTTACATCACTCAATTTAGTTACGGACTATTAGAAAGTTTCAACCTCCTTATTCCTCGATTTATGGGTGGGGGTAATAGAGAATATCTAGGGAAAAACTCAGAAACCTATAAAGCATACATAGCTCTTGGAGCGACTCCTTTACAAGCACTTCAAGAATCCAAACAAGCCCCTATGTATTGGGGTGATCAACCTATTGTTGAAGCGCCAGCTTACATAGGGGCAGTTGTCATCTTCCTTTTTGTACTGGCCTTGTTTTTGTATCACGGCCGTTTTAAATGGTGGTTAATAATAGGGGTTTTGGTGTCATTACTTTTATCCTATGGTAAAAACCTATCGTTTTTAACAGACTTATTTATAGACTATGTTCCTTTATATAATAAGTTTAGAGCTGTCAGCTCTATACAGGTTATCTTAGAATTATGTATTCCATTACTAGCCACCCTAGGGCTTGCCCAAATATTTAATGAAGAGGTCACTTTTAAAGTGAAGATAGATGCCCTTAAAAAGGCCTCCATTATTGTGGCTGGAATTACTGTGATTTTTCTTGTTTTTAAAAATACATTCTTTGATTTTGTTGGTGCAACCGATGGACAGTTCTTAAAGTACTATGGTGCTTCTTTTGTTGAAGCTTTACGACTCGACAGGAGTGCTATTTTTTCTGAGGATGCCTTAAGAACACTTCTGTTGGTACTAATAGCTGCAGCTTTAATTTTTACATATTTAAAACAAAAAATATCCAAAAACACTACAGTCATTCTTTTAGGATTGGTTCTTGTATTTGATTTAGTTGGAGTAGATCTTCGTTATGTAAACAATGATGATTTTGTCACTGCTATTAAAGTAGATAAGCCTTATCAGTTAAGTACAATTAATAAACAAATATTAAAAGATACAACCACTTATAGGGTCTTAGATCTTTCCGATAATTCAACGAAGACATCTTATTTTCATAATGCGATAGGAGGGTACCATGCCGCCAAACTAAGACGATTCAAAGAGTTGCAAGAATTTCATATTGATAAAAATAATTTTGAAGTACTTAATATGTTAAACACCAAATATGTCATATACAAAGACAATGAGGACGTTTTAAGTTATTTAAAAAATGACGAAACTAATGGGAATGCTTGGTTTGTAAATTCTGTTAAGGCTGTTCAAACAGCAGATGAAGAAATAATGGCTCTAGATTCGATAAATACAAAATTCACAGCTATATCCAAAAAGTCTGATTTTTCTTCTAAAAATTATAATACAGATTCAACGGCTGTCATAAAATTAGTAGATTATAAACTTAACCAGCTGGTTTATGAGTCTAAAAATGCTTCTGATGGATTCGCTGTCTTTTCTGAAATCTATTATAAGAACGGATGGGAAGTAACTATAGATGGTTTAAAAGTGGATTACCATAACGTAAACTATGTATTAAGGGGGCTAGAAATCCCTAAGGGTACTCATCAAATTGTTTTTAAGTTTAATCCATTAGTTATCAAAACAGGGTCTAATATTGCCTTAGTAAGTACTATTATGCTATTGGTCTTAATTCTTGGTCAAGTGGTTTTAACTCATAGAATACAATCGTGAAAAAAGTTCTAATAATCACATATTATTGGCCCCCTGCAGGAGGTCCTGGTGTTCAAAGGTGGTTAAAGTTTGTGAAGTATTTACCCGAATTTGGAATAGAACCCATCGTTTATTGTCCCCAAAACCCAAATTATCCAATTATTGATACATCCATGGTTTCGGAGGTGAGTTCTAAGCTAGAAGTGATACAAAAACCAATTAATGAGCCTTATAAGTGGGCTCAATTAGTCTCTAAGTCAAAAACTAGTAAATTGTCTAAGGGTATAATTAATGGGGAGAAAAAACAAACCATTTTAGAACAAATGCTCTTATTCATTCGTGGTAATTTTTTTATTCCGGATGCCAGAGTTTCTTGGGTAAAACCTTCAGTTTCTTTTTTGTATGATTATATTAAAACCCATAAGATTGATACAATTATTACCACAGGACCTCCGCATAGTCTGCATTTAATTGGATTACAGTTAAAGCGAATGCATCAACTTAAATGGATTACGGACTTTAGAGATCCATGGACTCAGATAGGCTATCATAAAAAACTAAAACTTACCCCACTATCTAAACATAAGCATGAACAGCTAGAATCATCTGTTCTTAACGAATCTGACGAAATTATTGTAACAAGTCCCCAAACAAAAGCAATATTCTCCAGACTCTCAGCGACTCCTATTTCTGTTATAACCAATGGTTATGACTTTGAAATTATTAAAAACAGTAAACTAGATTCAAAGTTCACTTTATCTCATATCGGATCCTTGCTTGAGGGGAGAAATCCCCATGTTTTATGGAAAATTCTTTCTGAGATGGTTAATCAATCAACGGAGTTTTCTGAAGCTTTTCAATTAAATTTAATTGGTCATGTAAGTGAAAGTGTTTTAGACTCTATCAAGTTTTTTGGTCTGGATGGATATACCCGTCAGATGGGATATGTTTCTCATAGTGAGGCTTTATTATATCAAAAAAACACTCAGTTATTACTGCTTATTGAAGAAGACTCTAAAGAAACACAATATATAATCCCAGGCAAACTATTTGAATACATGGCCTCTAAACGCCCTATCATTGCTCTAGGCCCCAAAGAGTCTGATATACAAGACATATTAGTTTCGACCTGTAGTGGTGCCTATTTTAAGTACACTGACGCAGAATCACTTCGTATTTGTCTAATTAGTCATTTTGATGCTTACAAGAGTAATAGTTTAAAAGTAGAGTCAATAGGCCTTGAACACTACAGTCGTAGGCGTTTAACTTTTAAGCTATCCGAAAAGCTTATTGATTAAACAGAAAAACTCCGTAGTGATTTGGGATATTCAACTACGGAGCTTTCAACTAACTAACTAACTAACTAACTAAAATAATTTTATCGTTATAAAATATTCTGGTTTCTTCACTTATATCAAACAGTGTGCCAAACATCTTTTTATAATAAGTTAATATTAGTTATCGTGAACTTAAGCTAGTTTGTTTTTTAGAAAATTCCCGGTTGATGAGTTAGAAACTTTTGATACAACTTCAGGGGTTCCTTCCGCTAAAAGATAGCCTCCGTTTGCTCCCCCCTCTGGACCTAGATCTATGACATGGTCCGCACATTTAATAAGTTCTAGATTATGCTCTACGACCAATATAGAGTGTCCATTTTCAATTAATGCATTAAAGGATTTTAAAAGTTTTTTAATATCGTGAAAATGAAGTCCAGTTGTTGGTTCATCAAAAATGAACAAGCCTGTTTCTGATTTTGAACCTTTTCCTAAAAAAGAAGCTAATTTTATTCGTTGTGCTTCTCCTCCAGATAGAGTAGAAGAACTTTGTCCTAAAGTTACATATCCAAGTCCTACGTCTTGAAGTGGTTGAAGTTTAGTTTTTATTCTGGGAACTTTATGTGTATCGAAAAACGCAACTGCATCATCAATGGTCATGTTTAAAATATCATCTATTGTTTTAGTATGAAACTTGATTTCTAATATTTGTTTTTTGAATCGTTTTCCATTACAAGCATCGCATCTAAGCTGAACATCTGCCATGAATTGCATTTCGATTGTGACAGCACCTTCCCCTTTACAAGTATCGCAACGCCCTCCATCAACATTAAAAGAGAAATGTTTAGGTAGGTAGTTTCTTAAGGTACTTAGTTTTTGTTTAGCAAATAAAGCACGAATATCATCATAGGCTTTTATGTAGGTTACAGGGTTGGATCTTGATGACCTTCCTATAGGGTTTTGATCTACAAACTCTATAAATTTAACTGTACTAAAATTCCCATCAATTGAGGTGAAATCGCCTGCTTTTTCTCCATAGCCTCCAATTAATTTGAGCAGTGCTGGATATAAGATTTTTTTAACTAATGTGCTTTTTCCACTTCCTGAGACCCCAGTCACAACAGTTAACATGTTTAACGGGAATTTTACATCAATATTTTTTAAATTATGTTCTCTAGCTCCTTTTACTGTTATGTGGTATTTAGTGTTCCTTCTTTTTTTAGGGACCTCTATTTTTAGAGCTCCGTTGAGGTATTGAGCTGTTAAAGTATTACTTTTTAGAAGAGATTTATAGCTTCCACTAGCCAAAACTTCGCCACCAAACGTTCCCGCTTCTGGTCCAATATCAATTATGTAGTCAGCAGATTCCATAATCGCTTCGTCGTGTTCAACTACAATAACAGTGTTTCCTAAATCTCGCAAGGCATTGAGTACATTAATAAGACGTTCAGTGTCTTTAGAGTGAAGACCAATACTTGGCTCGTCTAAGATATACATTGATCCCACAAGACTGCTCCCAAGAGAGGTAGCGAGATTTATTCGTTGGCTTTCTCCTCCTGAAAGTGTATTTGATTTCCTGTTTAGAGTTAAATAATCGAGTCCTACATTTGTTAAGAAATCTAAGCGATTATGAATTTCTTTTAATAGACGTTTTGCAATTTCTTTGTCTTTAGAGTCTAATTTAAGACTTTCAAAAAAGTGTTTCAAATCCTTCAGTGACATCTCTACTAGATCAGATATAGATGCGCCCCCAACTTTTACGTAATTAGCTTCTTTTCTTAACCTTTTTCCTTGGCATTCACTGCATTTAGTTTTTCCACGATAACGTGACAACATTACTCGATTTTGAACCTTATATGCCTTAGATTCTAGTTCTTCAAAAAAGGAATTAAGCCCTGTGAAATGACTGTTTCCAGTCCAAATTAATTTTTGATCTTTTGGTTCTAACTCAAAATAGGGTTTATGGATTGGAAAGTCAAACTTATAACTGTTATTTACAAGAAGGTCTCTGTAGTACTTCATAGTTTCTCCTCGCCATGGAAAAAGCGCATTTTCATAAACTGAAAGTGAGGTGTTAGGAATTACTAAACTCTCATCAATACCAATTACGTCCCCATATCCTTCACATTTTGGACAGGCACCATATGGATTATTGAAACTAAATAGGTGTGGGTTTGGCTCTAAAAACTTTTGGCCATCTAATTCAAATGAATTGCTAAATTCACGAGTTTTTGAATCTTTTATTTGTTCAATTATACAACGTCCTTTTCCTTCAAAGAAAGCCATTTCAATAGCATCTGCTAAACGGTTGTAAAAGTCTGTATCCTCTTTTACAATAATTCTGTCTACTACTAAACTAATTGTTTCAGAGCTTTTTTTAAAATCTTCGATCTGTTCAATGCGTTCAACGTTGTTGTCCACTTTAATTCTTGCAAATCCTTGATGGACAAGTGCTTGTAGTTTGTTTTCTAGTGTTCGCCCTTCTTCTAAGTGGATTGGAGCTAGAAGTAGTAGTTTATCTCCAACATTAAGTGTTTTAATATATTTTATAACATCGCTAGTCGTGTCTTTTTTTACGATGTTGTTCGAGCTTGGAGAAATGGTTTTTCCAATACGGGCAAAGACCAATTTCAAGTAATCATAAATTTCTGTCGTTGTTCCAACTGTTGACCTTGGGTTGGTTGAATTTACTTTTTGTTCAATTGCTATTGCAGGTGCAATTCCTTTAATGTAGTCTACATTTGGTTTATGTAACCGTCCCAGAAACTGTCTAGCATAACTTGACAAGCTTTCCACATAACGTCGTTGGCCTTCAGCATATAAGGTGTCAAAAGCCAAGCTAGATTTTCCAGAGCCAGAAAGTCCGGTAATTACTACTAATTTATGACGAGGGATGGCAACATCAATATTCTTAAGATTATGAAGTTTTGCTCCTTTAATTAGAATGTGTTCTTTTGGACTTAGCTTTGAAAGATCTATTGACATTAATTAATTTAAAATTTGAACACAAAGATACCATTATTATAAAAATTATTAAAGCCTTTGGGGTCTACTTCATGTTAAAAAAAAACCAATAAAGTTGCATACAAAGCGAGAATGTTGTTATATTTGATAATAATATTAAATTTAGGCTTATAGTATAACATTACTTTTTATTCTTTTAAGAACCCAGTACGCATCCATGTGTACTTCAAAAAAGTTATGTTATGAATTCAAAATCTTTAAGCGATGCTATACTCGTTAGCAATTATATAAATGGAGATGAATCTGCTCTCACAGTTCTTATAAACAGACATCAACAACGCCTTTATAGTTTTATTTTTTCAAAAGTTTATGATAGAGATGTTACTGAAGATGTATTTCAAGACACCTTTATCAAAGTAATTAAAACTTTAAAACTTGGCAAGTATAATGAAGAGGGTAAGTTTTTGCCTTGGGTCATGCGTATAGCACATAACTTGGTGATCGATTATTTCAGAAAAAATAACCGCATGCCTAAATTTAATAATAATGGAGATTTTGATATATTTTCAGTGTTAAGCGATGACAGTTTAAATGCTGAGGCGGAATTAGTTCGTTCTCAAATTCATGATGACATCAGAAACTTAGTAGAAGAGCTTCCGGAGGATCAACGAACGGTACTTAAAATGCGAATGTATAACGACATGAGCTTTAGGGAAATATCAGAAAATACTTCTGTTTCTATAAATACGGCTTTAGGACGAATGCGCTATGCATTGATTAATCTTCGAAAATTAATCGAATCAAATAATATTATTTTAACAAATTAAGTTTTGATAAAATAATTTAATTTTTTTGTCGTTATACTTATTACTAACTAAATATGACAGGCTAATGGCAAAAATTTACTCTAAAAAACCCACACATTCAAACGATTTTAAACCCAAGACAGAAACTATAAGTTTTATTTTAAATTTTTCAAAGGCTTTTAAAGTGTCTGCTTACAATGGTTTGAAATTTGAAACTATTCTAAATTAGTATGTGAACCTTAAATCCTGATGAAAATCAAGATTTTTTATTTGTAATACCCATCAATTATTGTCTTTCTTCCAATGGTTTTGGTGATTATATCCGCGTCTAAATTCCATCCGCGAGCGGGTGAATATTCACGGCCGTACCAAATTATTTGAAGGTGAAGGTCATTCCATAGTTCTTCAGGGAATAACCGTTTAGCGTCTTTTTCAGTTTGTTTTACATTTTTACCATTAGTAAGATTCCAGCGATACATTAAACGATGAATATGTGTATCCACAGGAAATGCAGGGACGCCAAATGCTTGTGCCATCACCACACTAGCGGTTTTATGTCCAACGGCTGGTAAGGCCTCTAATGCGCTGAAGCTTTTAGGGACTTCTCCGTTATGAGACTCAATTATAATTTTTGATAACCCATAAATCCCTTTACTTTTCATCGGAGATAAGCCGCAAGGTCTTATGATCTGCTTTATTTCTTCAACGGTCATTTTAACCATGTCATAGGGGTTATCTGCCTTTGCAAATAATTGAGGTGTTATTTTGTTTACACGAACATCTGTGCATTGTGCAGATAACAAGACTGCGATTAATAGGGTATAAGGGTCTTTGTGGTCTAGTGGTATAGGGATTTCTGGATAAAAATCTTTTAAGGTTTTTATAACAAATTTTACTTTCTCTGCTTTTGTCATTCTTATATATTTGTAATGATATTCAAATATACTAATTATGACTACACTAAAAATAGGAGATGCCGCTCCAGTTTTCAACTGCTTAGATGAGAAAGGGAACTCAATATCATTAGATAATTATAAAGGAAAGAAGCTTGTCTTGTTTTTTTATCCAAAAGCAAGTACTCCTGGGTGTACTGTAGAAGCTTGCAATTTAAGTGATAACTACAGCCGTTTTACAGCATTAGGTTATGATGTTTTAGGAGTTAGTGCAGATAGTGCTAAAAGACAGTCTAATTTTAAGGAAAAATATAAATTCCCTTATCCATTGTTAGCAGACGAGGACAAGACGGTAATTACGGCGTTTGGAGTTTGGGGCCCAAAAAAGTTCATGGGTAAGGAATATGATGGTATTCACAGAACTACTTTTGTAATTGATGAACGAGGACTAATAGAGGATATTATTTTAAAAGTAAAAACGAAAGAGCATACAGCTCAAATTCTTAAATAAAAAAAACGGCCAAATGGCCGTTTTTTTATTTAATTAGGCTTCGTACCCAAATAGCTTTTGTTCTTTTATGATATCAGCAACCCCTTCAGGAAGCATCTCTTCCCATCCGTGCTCGTCTTTAGAAATCATTTTAAGGACCGTTCTAGAAAAAATATTAAGTATTTCTGGGTCGTAGTTCTTTATATCCACTAGTTTACCATTAAACTTAAAGAACTTATAAAGCTCTTTCATTCGTGGATGCACTTTAAGGTCATCACTGGTCGTCATTGTTTTATTTTCATTTAGCATTGGGTATAAGTAAACTTTTAAGTCTTTATAAAAAAGTTTCCCGAAGGCTTCTAAAATGCCACCGCTTAAATGACGATAATATTTTTCGTCAAAAATATCAATCAAATTATTAATCCCCATGGCTAATCCCATCCGGTTTTTTGAGTACAAGTTAAAGTATTCAACAAGCTTATAATACTCTTGAAAGTTAGAGATTAAAACTGTTTGACCCAATGAACAAAGTAATCTTGCTCGGTCCATGAAGTCTTGCTCGTCAATTTCGCCTCCAGAGGCTCTTAAGTTTGACAATGTGATTTCAAAAACGACTTGAGTTTTTTCTTTCTGAACTTTATTTTCATTAATAAACATTTCATATGATTTCTCATACATATCCATGTTTACTTTAGTTACTGGTCTAAAACTCCCTCTAAAAGCCAAGATATTTTTTTTGTATAACACTCGAGCAGGCAATACATTGTTTCCGTCAGGGGAAAACATAACGGCATCTGTCATTCCATTTTTCAGTAACTGGAGGCTCATTAGCCTATTGTCAACGTCTTTAAATTCAGGACCTGAGAAGTTTATAGTGTCAATTTCTAATTGGTCTTTATCTATATGGTCGTACAGATATCTTAAAAGTTTTTTAGGCCTATTGTATTTATAATATGCACCATAAATTAAATTAGTACCTAATTTACCGAGTGTTTCTTGTTGTAATCGAGCATCTGTTTCTTTAAAACGTATGTGAAGTGTGATTTCGTTATACTCTTCTTGTTCTGAGTCAATTTGATATTTAATTCCAACCCAACCATGACCTTTAAAGCGTTTTGCAAAATCTATTGTAGCCACTGTATTTGCGTAGCTGAAAAACATTTTATTAGGATATTGATCTCTAGAAAGTCTATCTTCGATAAGTTTAACCTCATGAGACAGCATTTTCTTTAAACGATCTTCGGTTACATATCGTTGGTTTTTTTCGTTACCATAAATGGCATCACTAAAGGATTTGTCATAAGCAGACATTGCTTTTGCAATTGTTCCTGATGCACCACCAGCTCTAAAGAATTGTCTTACTGTTTCTTGTCCAGCTCCTATCTCGGCAAAAGTCCCGTATATATTCTCATTTAGATTAATTCTTAACGCTTTGTCTTTAAGTGATGGGATGCTTTCTATTTTAGCATCTCCTTTTAGGGTTATTTCCATCTTCGATTTTAAGGAGTTGGTTTATACACAAATGTACTATTTTAGATAATCTTACAAAAAAAAATAGACTATTTTTGTTAAAATTAAAAACGAATTGAAAATCACATTTTTAGGCACCGGAACTTCGCAAGGCATTCCTATTATAGGGAGTAATCACCCTGTTTGTCTAAGTGATAACCCCAAGGATAAACGCCTTCGAGTTTCTGTTTTGGTTCAATGGTCTGATTTCTCAATTTTAATTGATTGTGGCCCAGACTTTAGACAGCAGTTGTTACGAACGGATTGTTCCGAAATTAATGCTGTTCTTTTTACTCATGAACACAGCGATCACACTGCTGGTTTAGACGATTTAAGACCCTTTTTTTACAGACAAGGTGCTATAGATATTTATGCTGATGAACGTGTTTTGAAGTCGCTTTACAAACGATTTGATTATATTTTTAAGAAAGAAAATAAATATCCAGGTGTACTTACTTTGAATGACCATAAGATCTCAAAGAACTCTTTTATAACCGGAAGTAAAACTATTATTCCTATCAATGTACTGCATAACACTTTACCAATATTTGGGTATAGGATTGATAATTTTGCTTATATAACGGATGCTAAAACTATTCCAGAAGCCGAAGTTGAGAAACTAAAAAATTTAGATGTTTTGGTTATTAACGCCTTACGTATTGAACCTCATGTTTCTCATTTTAACCTCAAAGAAGCATTAGCTTTTATAAAATTAGTAAACCCTAAAAAAGCTTATTTAACTCATATTAGTCATCATTTAGGTTTTCACGATGCAGTCGAAAAAAAACTTCCCGATAATGTGAAAATTGCTTATGATCAATTACAAATATCTATTTAAAATGAAAAAAAATATCTTATTATACCTTTTACTGTTTTCTCTTTTGGTTAATGTATTTCAATATGTTAATTCCAAAAGTATTATTGATAAGTACGAAACTGATATAAAAAAATTCAAGACAAAAATTGAAAACTTGGAGAATAAGAATGTTTAAATAACAGTCTTCAAAACATCACAGTTGTGTTTTTAACTTTAAAACCCAATTATTGATTAATTACCACTAAATTTTTGTTGAGATCCAGTCTCTTAGTTCGTAGAAGTTCTTTGGAGCGACTCCATGCCCTACAGGGAATTCACTATAGGTGTGTTTTATATTTAGTGATTTGAGAAATACGGGGGTTTGTCGTGCCCAATCTATTGGGATGACTTGATCTACTGTGCCATGAGAACAATAAAAGTTTAGATTTGAATAGTCTAAATCGTTAGTGTTGTTGGGTAGTATGTCGTGGTTTATGTATCCACTTAGTCCAATCACATTTTTAATTTTGGAGGGGTGGTTTAGTGCTGTAGCCATTCCCAGAATTGTTCCTTGACTGAACCCAAGCAAGGATATATTATTTTTATTAACTGGATGTGTTTCACAGATTATGTCAATGCATTCAATGAGTAGTTCCATTGATAGTTTAGCTTGATCATTGTCATTCCATTTGTTTTGCTCCGCATCAAAATTAATCGCATACCAAGCGTTTCCATGGGGTTGTAGCGGGTAAGGAGCTTTTAGTGAAATTATAAACAGTTCTTCAGGAAGCTCATTTGCAAATGAAAATAAATCATTTTCATCACTTCCATAGCCATGAAGCATAATTAATAATGGCGCATTTTCTTTTAAAGTTGAAGGTCTACTGGTGTGTTCTAATGGTAGTTCTTTAATCATTTAATGAATTTTTTTAAACGCTTTTTGATATATTTTTCCAACAAGCGGAATTGGTATCATTTTACCTGAAAGGGCTGTTGAAAACCCATAAATAAACAAAATACTGAAGGCTATCCAAAATGAATATGTGATTTGCCAATTATCAAAATAACCAATAGGATATCCTAAAGCCATAAATGAAAGCCAGAGTCCTAAAGATTGTCTAATATGAAAATAAGCAAACATACTTTTTTTATCTGAATTTGTAAGGTAAGCGATGAGAACACCAATAAGGTAAAAATAGCTTATGACAGCGATGCTTTTACCTAACTTAACATCTTTATTTTCTAACATTAAATTGTTATTGAGGTTTTGTTATTGGCAATAATACCATAAACTGTTCCTTTTAGTTTTGTGTCAATAAACAATGAGTTTTTTGATTTTGAACGAATGTGTTTACTTTCAAAAACATAGTTTTTAGTTGGATTAAATAAACTCAAATGGGCTAGACTACCAATTTTGATGATTGAGTTTTCCACCCCAAATCGCTCTTTTCCTTTGGTAAGGAGCTGGATTGTTTTTTTTGTAGAAAACAATGAATTTAAAGCGCCAAAGGCACTTTCTAATCCGATCGTACCATTTTTGGCATATTCAAATTCTGTTTTTTTATATTCAATGTTTATGGGGTTGTGATCAGATGTTACCATGTCAATGGTTCCATCTTTCAGTCCCTCTATTAGAGCTTCAGAATCTGATGCTAATCTTAAAGGAGGATTAACTTTAAAGTTTGTGTCAAAATCAATTAATTTTTCATCTGTATAGAGCAGGTTGTGGATAGCGACACTACAACTAACATCTAGTTTTTTTGATTTGGCATCGCGGATTAGCTCCACAGATTTTTTTGTTGAAATTGTAGGGATGTGTAATTTTCCACCTGTGTATTCTAATATAAATAAATCCCTAACAATTTGTAATTCTTCAGCCAGCGCTGGCAATCCTTTAAGTCCAAGTCTGGTACTTGTTATATTTTCGTTCATAACCCCTTTTGTGGCCACCTTAGCTTCGTGAGGAAAGGAGTGTACAACTCCATTAAAGTTAGAGGCATACTGCAAGGCGATTTTAAGTAGATTGGGGTTTTTAATGGGTTTTTTATAATCTCCAAAGGCAACGCTTCCTGCCGTTTTCATGTCAAATAATTCTGCCAGATCAGTACCTTTACTTTCATTTGTCAGAGCTCCAATAGGGTGGAGTTTGGTCGTGGCATTTGAGGATTTTGAAATCACAAAAGATATATCTGAATGAGAATCAATTACAGGATTGGTATTCGAGTTAAGTGCAACATCTGTAAATCCAGATCCTGCTGCAACTTCTAATCCATTTGATAGTGTTTCACGTTCTTCAAACCCAGGCTCTCCAAATGACACACTACTGTCAAACCAACCACTTGACACGTGAAGGTTTTCTAGACTAATGATAGGATATTTATTTGGGTTTTTGAGAGAGTTAGCAATTTCAGTAATGAAACCGTTTTCAAGTAAGATATCTTGAGTTTGATTATGGAAATCACTTTTGTCATCAAGTATGGTAGCTGATTTTATAAGTACGTTCATTTAAAGTATTTTAAGATGAGCATTTCAAAAGCTAATAATATTAAAGCAAAAATAATAAACCATTTCCATAACCTCATTACATTCGACTCAGAATTTATATTTTTAAGTACAATGTTTAGAGAATTGTTTATAATCACTCCTTCAATATCCAAAAGGTTATCGTAAATAAGAAGGCTTTCTTTTCGATTATAGTTGTAGCTAATATGTGTTATAGTATCACTATTTTTTATAACAGCATAATGTCCTGGTTCGTTTGGCATTTCATCTGTTGTAATTTGTACTTTTGAATTGAAGTTTGATTGCAGAGGTATAAATTCTTCTTTGTTACGACTAAGTTTTAAAATATGATCTTTTTGTAAGTTGACTTTGAGATCAAAGGTGTTTTTCTCTCCTGTCCAGTACTGTAGTGGTAGATTTCTTAGACTAAGTCTTCCGATGTTATAAAGAGTTGGGACAATTAATGGAGAGTTTTTGAAGTTAGAGTTAACAGCATCTAATGAAGCAGTAAACACAAAAAGTGAATTAAACTGAGATAAAAAAGCTTGTTGGTCTTCAAAAGTCAGTATTTTATTGGACGAGGCAGTCACAGGGTAGTAGCTTTTAACCGACGGGTATTGAAAATTTGACACTTTTGTTTTAAACACATCTTTTAAAACAGTATGATTAAATTCAATTCCAGTAATACTTTTTTCTTGTAGTTTTAGAGGTTTTAGAGAGTGCTTTGTTTGTGTAGATATTAACTGGTTATACGATAAGACATCTCCTTTGCTTCCTGGGATCATTAATACAATTCCTCCTGAATTCATGAAGTCTTTTAGGCTGTTTTTTAATACCAAAGAAATATTATTTATCCCGTTTAGTACTATTAAATTATTATTTTTAATTTCACTAAAGTCTAATGTTTTATAATCTTGATTTTTAAATACAAATTCATCTTTGGTATATATTTTACTTAAAAAATTAGCACTCGTTTGATCATTTATAGCCAGAACGGAAATTTTACTTGTTTTTGGAATACTAAAATAGAAGTTGTCGTCATAATATATCTGACTATCCTCTATAGAAAATTTACCTTTGAATCCTTTTTTAGTTTGAACTTCAAAAGACGTTTGATAGCCTTTTGATTTTTCTAAAATTGATTTCCCAATTTTTTTATTTCCTTCAAATAAAGTTACAGCAATACTGTCTTTGTTTTTATCGTTGGTCTTTGCTGTGACATTTATCTCTGTGTTAGAATTTAATGAGGACTCTATTGAAATAGTATCTATGTAATCATTAGCTGTGTTTAAGGGCTTCAGTGGCACAAAAACGACTTTAATCGTAGTATCTATTTCTGTTAATAAATTTTGGTCGTGTTTTTGAAAGTCTGATACCACTAAAAGAGTTTTTAAACTGCTTTTAGAATTAGAAAACAGCGAAGTCCCTTTTAAAATCACATTGTTTAAGCTTAGTTGGTCTTGACTGTAACTTATGTTAAGTAATTTATTTTTCAGGTTTTTAAGTGTAATTGATTCATAGCTATTCTCATTAGTAAATACGCTAATTTTCTTTGTTTCTTCAATACCATCAATAACATCCTGAATCCCTCTTTTTAATAAAGGACCATTTGCTCCAAGGGCTTGCATGCTAAAAGAATTATCTAAATAAATTACGGTTTCAGACGTATTGTCAGTTGCTTTCTGATTAGAAAAATAAGGTTGGGTAAACGCTAAAATAATACAAGCGATAGCCAAGAGTCTCAAAATAAGAACTAGCCATTTTTTTATTTGTGAACTTTTTCTGGTTTGAAACCTTAATTTTTGCAGTAAAGCAACATTTGTAAATGCATACTTTTTAAAACGTCTTAGTTGAAATAAGTGAATGAAAATGGGGATGAGTAGTGCTGGTAGAGCATAGAAATATTCTGGGTGTAAAAACTGCATCCGTTTAATTGATTTGTCAAATATAAAAAACTAAACTTTGATTCACTCAACAGAAGAAGAAATAATCATCTAAATCTATTAACTCTAAAGTCGTTAAAATGTGTTTTATTTCTAATTGAGCCTCACGATTTGCTACGGATATAATACTTTGAGCATTTTTTAGGGTACTTAAATAGTCGGTAGGCTTTAATGTTTGATTATAAATAGTTTTCCCTATTTTTTTTGGATTGTCACAAATCCAATCAAATTTTATATTTCTTTCAATTAGTAAGCGAGCTATTTTTTTTCCTTTGGTTCCTGCTCCCCAAATAATTAGTTGTTTTTCTTTTTGATGGGATAGCTCTAAAAAGTAGTTGACTTTAAGTTCTAAGAAAGAGTTTTCGGCGTAGTTCTCATCTATCCTAGAGGTTCTAATAGGGTAGTCCCTCCAGTAGTGTAGTACTTTGTTAGAAGGAATACATTTGAGGCCATATTTAAAAAAGCGAAATGCCAAGTCATAATCTTCTGGGTACACATTGGGAGCAAATCCCCCACAATTGTCTAAGTCGGATTTATAGACCATCCAGCAAGGCGATGGAATTACACATTCCTTATAAATTTCATTAAAATTAGTTCCCGTTTTGGTTAATGAGTTTAGCCAAGTTTCATAGCGTTTATATCCATCTCCAATTCCTACTTTAGAAAAATAACTTACATTTCCTATAGCTAGGTGGCCTTTCCCGTTAGATATTAGTGATTTTTGTAAGCTTTCAAGTTTATTGTCGGCCATTATATCGTCACTATCCATTCGTGTTACATATGTGCCTTTTGCATGGCGGTAGGCCGTTCTTAAGGCCTCAATTATTCCATTACCATCATTTTTAAACAGCTGTATTCTGCTGTCTTTGTTAGCATATTTCTGAACCAATTTTTGACTCTCATCAGTAGATCCGTCATCGACAATAAGTAGTTCCCAATTTGTAAGTGTCTGTTTTAATATTGATTCCAAACAGTCCTCTAAATAATCAGCTGTGTTTTTGAAAGGTACTATAACACTTACTAGGGGAGTTCTCATTAGTATCTTGCGGACTTACCGTTAGCAGATGAGATTTCAAGAAATTCTCTTAAGTCTTCATTAGCCTGAATTAAATCTTCTTCTCTTAAATACATCATATGCCCACTTCTGTAGCCTTTAAAGTGAAAGCGCTCTTTCATTTTACCACTAGGGTCTATTTGAGATAATGTATATTTTGCGTTAAAGTAAGTTGTAGCGCCATCGTAGTATCCGGATTGGTTTAGTACTTGTAAGTATGGGTTTTGTGCCATCGCTAATCTTAGGTTATCACGTGTGTTGTCACCGTCATTATTCCATGGTCGTACGTCTCCAAACATATTGTATTTTAAATCTGTTACAAAACGTAATTCACTTTTAACATAATGATTTATAGCGGGTGTAAACGAATGAAGCCAAGAGGATAGTTCTGCACTATAATCGGGTCTGTCACCGGACTCTTTTTTATCAACCCCAAGGTAACGGGAGTCCAATCGTCCTATAGTTTGTCCGGTTTCATCTCTCAAAAGTTCTTTCCAGAAAAATGAATTAGGGACGTCTAGGTTGTGTTGTAAAATTACTTTCTGTTTCAACCCTGAATAATAAGCTAATTTTTCACTGATCTTCATTTTTTCTGAGACCTCAATAAAGCCGCCTTTTGCCAATGCAGGTAATAGTGTGTTAGTAGCAAAGGCTTCAGCCTCGGGGAGGATTTCTAATAAATCTTTTGATTGAAGTGCTTCAGGAAGTTGTTTGTGATACCAAGCAGTTGCCGTATAATAGGGGAGATTTAACGCAGAAGATACAGGTCCACCGACTCGTAATACCTTATAATCAGCTGGAGATACTAAAATAACTCCGTTTAGGTACATCCATTGATTTTCCTGTAATTCTAAAGATAATCCCATCACGCGAGTACCTCCATAGCTTTCTCCAATGATATATTTTGGAGATTCCCATCTGTTTTTCCTGCTCACAAATGTATTAATCCATTCTGCTAAATACTTAATGTCTTCATTGATTCCAAAAAATTGTTCTCGGTCTGGTAGTTCTCCTTCATTATTTGGGAGCATTCTTGAGTAGGCTGTATTTACAGGATTTACAAAAACAATATCAGCTTTGTCCAATATAGAGTTTGGATTGTTTTTAAAACCATAAGGTTGTACAGGATAGCCTTCAGAATCGACATTTAAAATACGAGGGCCTGTATAAGCTATGTGCATCCATACGGAGGCTGAACCTGGACCGCCATTAAACGAAATGAGTAAGGGACGTTCCGCTCTGTTTTTTATATTATTTCGTGTGTAATAGGTGTAGAACAAACTAGCAATTGGTTTGCCTTCCTTATCCCAAACAGGTTGCATGCCAGTTTCAGCAGTATAATTAAAATTCACCCCTTTTATTGTAGTGGAGTGAGTCGTACTAACTAGGGTGTCGACAGGAACTTTTACAGATTGACTTGAACCAATAAATAGCGAGAATAAACTTAGATAAAGACATATGTTTTTCATGGTCATACAGAATGGATTGTGATCTACTAAAATACAATGTTTAATGTAAAGTCATAATTTAAATTAATAAATACGCTTATTTAATTTAGAATTCTGCTAGTGTTTTGGCCACAATTGTTTCTGCTTTTACTTTTTCAGAAGCATGTACATATAACTCTTGAAGTCCGTAAGTTGATGTGCCAAAGCCTGCAAGCCTTGCAGATTCGGTTTCATCTTTGACAATAGGTGAGATGCCTTGTTCTTTTAAGTTTTGTACGATGCGTTGTGCAACAATAAAACTTCCAGCAAAAAGTTTTGAATAATTAGATTCCATTGGGGTTATTTTTTTGTATCTATTTGACCACCCGAAGAAGAATTAACGACTGTTTTTATAGAGGATTCATAATTTTTAATGTATCCTCCACTTGAGGCATTCGCATTAAATGATTCTAAGCAATTTACGGATAAATCGGCTCCGCTCGACGCGTCGGCTTCACAAAAATCTGCAATTAATTTTGAAGCATTTATTTGACTTCCACTAGATGATTTACCAACAAAATCTTTTGTATGACCTTCGAGTTTCATGACCGCTCCACTCGAACTTCGACCCGATATTTTTTTGGTATCCACAGATAGTTTCATCTCACTTCCACTCGATGATTTTAAATCGAGACTCGGAATTTTAAGTGTGTTGGTACTATAAACGTAGCTACCGCTCGAGGAATTGATACTTTCAATTGTTTTGAGGTGGACCATTACTTTTTTTGCGGATACATGGTGGGTTTTCGAATCAATATAAATTTTAAGCGTTCCATTTTCAACTTCAGTGATGATTAGTTCCTGTATGTTTTCGTCGGACTGAACTGAAAGACTTGGGGTCTCACTTTGTGTTAAAAAGAGATCGATTCCTGTACTTACTTTGATTGTATGAAACGATTCAGTTAAAGTTCGTTGCTCGGAGACCACCTCACCGTTTCCACGAACGCCACTGTTAAACGAAAATGGGTTGATTTGGCAGGAATTAAAAGCAAGAGCTACAATAGCGATACTAATTAGCTTAATAAGTGTCATCATAATAATTTGGTTTTAGGTTATTAATATTCATTTAGGTTAGGGCAATCCAAACAACGCATGGATTTATGGGCAACTTTTAAAAAATGTTCTTCGCTTCCATTGTCTAAGATATCATTATAACTTGGACTGTTTCGATGGTACGAATAGGTGTTTTCATCTGGATACAAGACACTGCCAATTGGTAGATGTAATATAACTTCAACGTTTTGACCTCTAAATTTATGGTCTATTTCGGTTAGGAAAAAACCATCCAGATATAACGTATTATTTTTAAATTCATAATTATAGTCTATGTCTTTAGCTCTTTGTTGTGCACTTACATAATTGACTCCTAAGGCTATTTTTTCGACAGAAATCGTTGCTATAGAATCTTTTGTGGACTTCACAATAAGACGGAGATCAGAGCCATAAATTTGTTTCGTATTCGCTTCATCATATATGATATTTAAATCAGTATCACGGTGCAAATATTTTGAATACATTGGGTTGCCTTTCATTTCTAGATATAAGGTATCCATTTTTGTAATTGGCAATTCCGATTGTTGGGTCACACTTGCATCAACTCTGTAGTCGGCTGCTTGTTTCATGCCAAAAATGATGAGCGTAATCAATGCGATCAACCAAATTCCTAAAAGTGAAAATTTAGTGTATTTGTTAAAGAATGAGACTCGTTTTGATAGCATACTCAGTCCTAAAAACAACATGAATACGATTGGAGTACCGGTGATTAGTAAGGCTAATACAGAGACTAACCAAAGAGCTAAGCCAGAGGAGTTAACCAAATCGGCGAAGTCAAGCCCTGGAAAGTGAAAAATACCGGTGACTCCAACGGTTAATAAGCTTATAAAAAATCCAATGAGGCCTATAATACTAGAAATTACAAAAATCAATCCGATGAATTTAATAAACACATTAAATAAGAGCAAAATAATATCTCCTAACGCTTCAAAAAATATACGGGATTTGGATTGAATATTGGTGCCCAAATCATTTAATCGACCGTTATTGACACTGTTTTTTACACGTTCTAGACTTTCTTTAACACTCCCAAACTCTTCTTTTATTTTTTTTTCTATATTGGAAATGTTAACGGGCTTTCCCATCATGGATAGTTTTTCGGCGGTTGTATTGGCGACAGGGATTAAAATCCATAAAATTAAGTAAAGAACCAGTCCAGTACCTGCACCAAAAATTAACACTACCCAAAGGAGTCTGATAATCAGAGGGTCGATTCCAAAGTAATGTCCAAATCCAGCAGATACACCACCTACATAGGAATTGTCGGGGTCTCTAAATAAGCGACGTTTATTGTTGTTGAAATTGTTTTTTTTAGGGGCATCTTCAACAGGGTCTTTATCTATTTTATAATCTTCGGGCTGCCCCATGATTGATATAATTTCATTTACCTCTCTGTTGGAAATCACTTGTTGACTTGTTTTGATTCGTTCTGAAAACAGTTCTGCAACACGGGCTTCAATATCTGTAATAATTTCAGAGGCGCCTTCTGTATTTTGAAGTGATGTTTTGATCGCTTCAAAATAGTTTTGAAGTTTTTCATACGCATCTTCATCGATATGAAAAAAGATGCCAGCTAGATTTATACTTACAGTTTTGTTCATTTTTTTGTGGTTTTTGGTAGGGTTACTAAAGTGACTGCATTATGAAGTTCGTTCCATGTATTCGTTAATTCAACTAAAAATAACTGCCCATTTTCAGTGAGTGCATAATATTTTCTAGGGGGACCTGTAGTGGATTCTTCCCAACGGTAATTGAGTAATCCAGCATTTTTTAGACGGGTGAGGAGGGGGTAAATGGTACCTTCTACCACTAACATTTTCGCCTCTTTCAGTGTTTTTAAAATTTCAGCAACATACGCATCTTGGTTTTTTAAAACCGATAATATGCAGAACTCTAAAACACCTTTTCGCATTTGTGCTTTTGTGTTTTCTATCTTCATTGATCTATCATTTTTGGTGAATCTAATATATAAAAAGGTATTATGTATAGCATAGTATTATAAATTAACATTAAATTAACATTTTAAACTAATTTTAATTTTGCTATATTAGCTCACTAGTTTTATAATATACATGACTTTTACACCCAGAAAACTTAATTTATTTTTAGCATTTAAACTCCCATCCGCCTTTTTAACAGGCGTAAGAACTAGGTTTTTGGACGATCAAAGGTGTGTGGTAGTAGTTAAGCACCGCTGGATAAACCAAAACCCTTTTAGGTCTATGTTTTGGGCTGTTCAAGGAATGGCAGCTGAATTATCAACAGGAGCCTTGCTTATGATGAAAATCAAAGCTTCTAATAAATCTATCTCAATGTTGGTAGTTAACAATAAAGCCTCTTTCAGTAAAAAAGCAAAAGGGTTGATTACATTTTCCTGTAATCAAGGGGCTGTTGTAGATACAGCAATTGAAAAAGCGATTGTAACTGGAGAAGGTCAGCGTTTTTATTTAACAGCAGCTGGGGTTGATAAACATGGAGACGAAGTGTCCTCTTTTGAATTTGAATGGTCGGTCAAGCTGAAATCATAATCTTATCAGAATTTAGTGTTAAAGTTAATTTTTAGGTCTAAAAATTGATTTATATTTATTAAATAACTTTAAATACTCGCCTATTCAATAACATTACTTTTTAATAATTTAAATTTTTATAAATATGTCAAGAGCAATGTTTGAGTATACCAAAACGGTACTTAATAAAGTTAGTTTCGATCCGTCTTTATTTTGTAAAGAAGTTCAAAAAGCGATATTAAGATTGCTCCCATACGAAATTGAAGAATTAAAATTATTTATTCAAAGATTGGTTCATGTGAATCCTGACTTGAAACAATGTATGGTTTATTTGAATTAGTCTTTAGTTAATATGTAAACTATTAGAGCGGCTTTTAAGTCGCTCTTTTTATTTAACAATAGGACTTATTATTTGTACGTTTTGAAAGGCGATCGCCCCGCGAATGATTCCAGATATAATAGTGTGAAGTGCTTCTGTAATTTGAATCTTCAATTCACTTTTATGATATATTAAGCTGACTTCTCTTGCAGGTGAGGGTTCATTGAAAAAGCGTAAGTTTTCTTGTTCATTTTCTTTCAAATCTAGAGTGTGTAAATAGGGTAGAAGTGTCATTCCCATTCCTTCATTGGCTAACTTTATTAGCATTTCAATACTTCCACTCTCCAACTGAAATTCATTCGTATTTTGTGCTTTCAAAGCTTTACATAAATTTATAACACCATCCCTAAAACAATGTCCATCTTCTAAAAGAAGCATTTCATCAATATTTAAATCTGAAACTTCAAGTTTTTGCTTTGAAGAGAGTCGATGGTTTTTAGGAACATACCCCACAAAAGGCTCATAAAATAAAACACGTTCTTTTATTTGGTCATTTTTTAACGGAGTTGCCGCAATTGCAGCATCTAAATGACCATCTTTAATCCGTTGAACAATTTCTTCTGTGGTTAGTTCTTCTATTTTTAATTTTACTTTTGGATAGCGCTTTATAAAAGTTTTTAAAAACATAGGAAGTAAAGTTGGCATAACCGTTGGAATAATCCCTAATCTAAATTCACCCCCTATAAATCCTTTTTGCTGATCTACAATATCATTGATCCTATCGGCTTCATTGACTATGTTTTTTGCTTGATTTACAATTTTCGTTCCCACTTCTGTAAGTTCAATGGGTTTTTTACTACGATCAAAAATTTGAATACCTAATTGGTCTTCAAGTTTTTGAATTTGCATACTTAAGGTTGGCTGAGTTACAAAACATTTTTCGGCAGCTTTAGTGAAATTTTGGTGTTCAGCAACAGCTAACACATAATGGAGTTGGGTAATTGTCATAATAATTATAATTACCACAAAGCTATAAATAAAAACTATTAATAGGCAATGTTCAAATAGATATTTACTTTGATTAAATAAAAAAAGCTTATTCAATTGAATAAGCTTTTTTATAAAATTAAATGATTATTAATTTACAGGGAATCCACGGTCTCTCATTAAGGCTTCAATTTTAGCATCTCTACCTCTAAACATTCGATAGGCTTTTTCTGGGTCTATAGAGTTTCTAGGCTCAAATAAATATTTAACCAATCGATTTGCTAGCTCTTTATCATAAAATCCACCTGGAGCTTCTTGAAATGCTTCAGCTGCATCAGCTGTAAGTACATCTGCCCACATGTAACCATAATAAGCGGTCGCATAGCCTTCGCCAGAAAATACGTGTCCAAAATGAGGCGTTCGATGGCGCATTGGAAGTTCTGAGGGCATTTTTAGTTCTGCTAAAGTTTGTCGTTCAAATGTGTCAATATCAATATTTTCTGGATCAGCAAGGTGAAGTTTCATATCCATTAAGGCGGAAGCTAAATATTCGGTAGTTCCAAATCCTTGGTTAAACGTCGCTGCTTTCTTAATTTTAACAACCAGCTCTTGTGGAATAATAGCTCCTGTTTTGTAATGCACTAAAAACTGATTTATAACTTCATCAGTAGATAACCATCGTTCTAAAAGTTGAGATTGAAACTCCGTATAATCTCTTACTCCTCCATTTAATGTTGGGTATTTTACATTTGAAGAAAAGAAATGTAAAGCATGCCCAAATTCGTGAAAGAAAGTGGTAGCATCATCCCAAGAGACCAATAAAGCCTCTCCGGCCGCTGGTTTCACAAAGTTTGAGTTATTGGAAGCTAACACTGTTTTTTTACCATCAAAGGTTGTATGGCTTCTATAGGTAGTAGCCCATGCTCCAGATCGCTTTCCTTGTCGCGCATATGGGTCAAGATACCAAAGCCCAATATGTGTTCCAGAGTCTTTGTCTGTGACTTCCCACACCTTTACGTCTTCTTGAAATACAGGAACACTTCCTTCTGGCACAGGACTGAAGTTATAATTAAACAAGCGACCTGCTACATAAAACATAGCATCTCTTAGCTTGTCAAGTTGAAGGTATTGTTTGACCTCATCACTGTTTAAATCGTATTTATCAAGTCTTACTTTTTCGGCATAGTAACGATAGTCCCATGGCTCTATAGTAATGCCATCTCCATTAGCATCTGCAACTGTCTGCATGTCAGCCACCTCTTCATTTACACGGGCAACTGAAGCTGGCCAAACAGCCTCCATTAATGCTAATGCATTTTCAGGATTTTTAGCCATTCGATCTTGTAAACGCCATTCGGCATAATTTTTAAATCCTAGTAATTCAACGCGTTCACGTCTTAATTTTAAAATTTCTGCGATAATAACATTATTGTCGTAATCCCCTCCGTTATCTCCTCTAGCATAGTAATTAGTCCAAACTAGTTTTCTTAAGTCTCTGTTTGTAGAATAGGTAAGGAATGGATCCATAGAAGAACGCGTGTTCGTGATCGCATAGCTTCCTTCTTTTTCTTTTTCAGTGGCAATAGCGGCGGCTGATTTAATAAACCCTTCAGAAAGTCCATCTAATTGATAGGCATTCAAATACGTTACATAATTTTCTTCGTCGTGAAGTACATTATCTGAAAATGTATTGTACAGAGTTGATAATTCTTCATCAATCGCGGCGTAACGTAATTTTTTGTCGGCATCCAATTCTGCACCTTTCATTGCAAAACTATTATAAGTAAGTAATAGTACTCGCTGTTTATCAGATTCCAATGCGTTAATTAATGATGCATCATAAATAGTTTTAATTCTATCAAATAATGCTTTGTTTTGACTTATAGTAGAAGAAAACACGGATAATTTAGGTGCTAAATTAGATTGAATCTCTCTAAACTCAGCAGACGAAACGTTACTGCTCATAATTCCATAATATGAAAAAACACGATCTAATTCAGCACCTGAACGTTCCAGAGCTTCTATAGTATTTTCAAAAGTAGCTTCTTTTGTTGAATTTGCGATCGCTTCGATCTCCGAAAGGTTGAGTTCCATACCTTTTTCTACAGCTTCTTGAATGTCTTTGACATCCATTTTGTCAAAAGCAGGGACACCTCCATAAGGGCCTTGCCATTCTTGTAATAATATATTTTCACTTTGTATTTTCATGTCCTTTTTACAACTTATAACGAAGGTTAAAAGACTCAAGTAAAATACTTTAATAAAAGAGGTTGGTACAGAAATATCCATGAGTTTATTTTTAAATTTTTAAAATGATCTTTACAATTTACTTAATTTTTATTGTTTTATGATTGAAATGTCTTTTATAAACACGTTTTGTAGAGGCCAATCTGATGCATCAGTAGGAACTGCTGCAATTCGATCTACTATCTCCATTCCCTTTATGACTTTTCCAAAAACAGTATAATCGCCATCCAAGTGGTGCGCTCCGCCCTTTTGTTGAACAATAAAAAACTCAAAAGGGGAGGCTTTCTTATAAGGGTTTTCTATGTTTTTGCTTGGCATACTTAGCATGCCTCTGTCGTGCTTGTATCCTTTATCGTAGTCGTTAGGAAGTAAGTATTTGCCAATAGCTTGCCGTTTTTTTAAAGTAATACGGTCATCACTATTACCCCCTTGGATCACAAAATTAGAAATGACTCTGTAAAACTGAGTGTTATTGAAGTATTTTTTTTTTGCGAGGTATACAAAGTTCGCCCGATGAAACTTGGTATTTTTAAACAAAAGGATATCAATAGAACCATAATCAGTTATTATTCGTAGCGTATTTTCTGTGTTTTTTTTACCATAGTCTACTAGGAATTCCATCACATTTTTATCTGTTACTACAAAATCAGCCTCTTTTGATACAATAATCGAGTCATTTTTTATTGATTTTACTATACTTGTGTTAACGTCATTTGTAATCATTCTAGTTTTCTTACCTTGACAACAATATAAAGAGAGAAATACTAAGAAAATAATTAAGATGCGCATAGCTATTAGAAATTTATTTCCAATATATGAGATTTAAAGCATTTGAAAAAGTAATCCCAGAAATAAATAAACTTAGTTTACCAGGGCTAGAGACGCAATTAAAAATGGCGCCCTCATTTCGTAAAAAACTTATTGAACATTTTATAGAAGCGCGTAAGTCAGCAAAACTGGCTGCGGTACTTTCCTTATTTTACCCTAGTAGTACAGGAGACACCAATATAGTTTTAATCTTAAGAAAAGTATATAACGGAGTTCATTCGGCTCAGGTCGGGTTTCCTGGGGGCAAACCAGAATTAGAAGATGCTTCTTTGAAAGATACCGCAGTTCGAGAGACTTGGGAGGAAATAGGAGTATCGTCTGAAAAAATTACAGTTTTCAGAGAGATCTCACCTATTTATATTCCTCCTAGTAATTTTCAAGTACACCCCTTTGTCGGGATTTCAAAACTGCCTTTAAAATTTATATTACAAGAGTCTGAAGTAGAGGCTGTTATTGAAGTTTCGATATCAGATTTTTTAAATGATGATTTTGAAGTAAATTCTACAGTTTTGGATACTGAAGGGGTTCCTCATTTAGTGCCATCATTTATATTTAATGGCCATGTTGTATGGGGCGCAACCGCAATGGTGTTGATCGAAATTAAAACGATGTTAAATCTAGTTTTAAAAAAATAGCTTAGGTTTGCAAAATCAATTTTTCAAAAATTTAAATGGGTTTATTTAAAAAAAACATATTCGGGCAATATTTAATCCTTAAAAAATGGATTATTCGCATTTTAGGAACCTTAAGTCACCGACGATATAGAGGATTTAACGAGCTTCAAATTGAAGGTTCAGAAATTTTGAGAAATTTACCAGACACAAACGTTTTATTTATTTCTAATCACCAAACATATTTTGCTGATGTAGTAGCGATGTTTCATGTATTTAATGCAGCCTTAAGCGGTAGAGACGATAATATTAAAAATGTAGGTTATCTATGGAATCCCAAGCTAAATATTTATTATGTAGCTGCCAAAGAAACAATGAAATCTGGACTTCTTCCAAAGATATTTGCTTACGCAGGATCCATAAGTATTGAACGTACTTGGAGGTCATCTGGCGAGGATGTTAATAGACAAGTCAAAATGAGTGATATATCTAACATAAATAAGGCACTCAACGACGGTTGGGTTATTACGTTTCCACAAGGAACAACTACTCCTTTTAAGCCAATTCGTAAAGGAACTGCGCATATTATTAAACGCTATAAGCCTATTGTAGTTCCGATTGTGATAGACGGGTTTAGACGTTCATTTGATAAAAAAGGAATTCGTATTAAGAAAAAGAATATTCTTCAGTCTATGGAGATAAAAGCACCCTTGGAAATCGACTATGACGTAGAGTCTATTGATCAAATTGTTGAAAAAATTGAGTATGCGATCGAACAGCACTCTTCATTTTTAAAAGTGATTTCAAAAGAGGCCTTGTTAGAAAATGAATCCCTCAATAAAAAAAGAGATTGGTAGTCCTATTCTACATCAACTATTTTCTTAAGTTCTTTATAATTTATCTTTAAACGCTTCAATAAGAGGCCGTAAATAAGATAGTAAAATCCTAAGAATAATATTGTTATAAGAGCCATAGCAATAAGGCTGAGAACAGCCACAATTAGGTAAAATATATAGATGTTATTCTCGCCTTCAGATTTAATGTCAGATATCAAAATTTGTGTTTCAGGATTACTTGACAGCTCCATAATTACTGCTAGGGGAATACCAAGACACATAAAGGTAAGATTATAAATCACATAGTATTTAACCGTTTTTCGTGTCTTTAAGATCCGCTCCATAAGCACTTTTGTGTTTTCTGTAACAGAAATATTTTTATAGTTTTTATAAAACAAAAACATAAAAACGAAAAGGATGATATAGCTAATACCAACTAACGGATAGATTATGAATTCATATCCATAACTTTCTATTTTTTCATATGCTTCAGAAGAGCCATCAAAACTAAAGCTAAGAAGTGTCCAAAGACTAAATTCTAAAACACTAATTATAAAAATCCATTTTACGATTGAGGAAGATCTTTTAGATATTAGATTATAAATTTCTTCTTTACTTAGATTTGGGTAGTTTTTTTTAGACTTATCCCAATCTTTTTTTAATAGCTCTAATTCATCCATAATTAAGCATTTAATTGAGTTTTTAATTTTGTTTTGATACGATTCATACGTACACGTGCATTGACCTCGCTAATACCTAGAGTATCGCTAATTTCTTTATAGTTTTTATTCTCTAAATACAAGAAAACAATTCCTTTATCAATATCATTCAGTTTTTTAACAGCTGTATATATCATTTTTAGTTGCTGATCTTTCGTATCGTCATAATCTTGATAAGCTAGTTTATAAGCAACCGATTCAATAGGTTGACTTTTTATCGTTCGTAACGATTTTCGATATAAGGTGATTGCCGTATTTAATCCTACTCTATACATCCACGTGCTAAATTTTGAGTCTCCTCTAAATTTAGGAAATGCTTTCCATAATTGAATACTTATCTCTTGAAACAAATCTTTGTGCGCGTGCTCATTATCTGAGTAAATTCTACAGATTTTATGTACGATGTTTTGATGCTTTTGCAAAAGCTCAACAAAGTTATGTTCCGAGTCTGATTTCAATAGTGGTTGGTTAATTCAATAGTTAGTATACTAAAGTTGTGATTTGTTACACTCAATATCAATAATTAAAGTGCTTTTTCAATACGTTCGCCTGCTTCAATTTTAATTGGTAATTGATTTTGGCTAGGAGGGAATAGGCAGGTTGTAAACGCTGAAAAAGCACAGGGAGGATTAAATAGGTAGTTGAAGTCTAAACGTATCTCTCCGTCTGTTTCAGGCAATTCTAGGTACAGGTAGCGTCCAACTCCGTAGCTGGATTCTCCAGATGTAAGATCCCCTACCATTGTAAACCCTTGGCTTCCTACATCTAAAGTATATGACTGTTCTTTGAAGTTAAATTCAACTTTTCCGATAAAATCAGTAAAATCATTGATTCCTAGTTTTGAGCTAACAGACTCTGTATGTTTAGCTTTGAAGTATTTAAAGTCTCCTTTTAAGACAAACGCAGCATTGGCTTCATAGTTTTTAAAACCTTTGAAAGCTTTTATGGCGGGATTTTTAGTGTCCCAAACTCTTAAGTATAGGTCTCCAGAACGCGTGATAACTTGCCATTTAAGAAATTTGTGATACAGTTTAATAGAATTCCCGTTCGCATCAATATCAAGATTAATAGAAATTACTTCATACCCAGATTCATCAGTAATATAGCTATTTCCCTCAGATTTAAACGAGAGTCCTTGTTTAGTTAGTACGATGGTACCTAATTTTGAAGGAAGGTAATTAATATCTAATATAAATTTATTGGAATGGTTTTTACCAAAAGTATTACTTGTGGAGTCTAATTTGAATAAGCCTGCCAGTTCTAAGTAGCCAATTCGGTTTTGAGCTCTTTCTTCTTGATTCTCTTTTAAAGTTTTCAAATAGTCTGCGCTTAAAAGAGGACTATTTTCTATTTTCCCACAACTTATAAGTATAACTATTAACCCACAGATTATAAAAAACTTTTTCATGTCTATTATTTTTTAATAGGCAGTTTTGAATCTTTTGAAGGCATTGGTCCTCTTAAGTGAATGATGAGGCCATCTAAAAAATTTCTTAAAAATTGATCTCCACACTCCATATATTTTGGGTGGCTTTCGTTTCTGAAAATTGCATTAAGTTCACTTTTAGTGATTTTAAAGTCTTTTAAACTGCAAATCTTAACTATATCATCATCTCTTAATTTGTGAGCGACTCTAAGTTTTTTAAATATATCATTGTTATTTAATCCCATGCTTCAAAGGTAGTATTTTTATGAGTTAATCATTTATTCTATTTTCATCAAATGCAGAAGGCAATAGTTTAGGAATAAACTTTATAAATAACGGTAGTAAAATGGCCCCACCAGGAAGCATGAATATTGCTAAACTTGGAATTGATTTTAAGATATCCAAAAGTTGTTCTTGCATTTGCTTTTGCTCCTCTTCATTAAGGTCTCTAAGCGTTGATTGACTGAGTAACAGCACCAAGTCTTTACTTTCTTTTAGTTCTTTATACAAGCGTTTGCTATTCCTTGAAATAAGTTTACTAACAATCAGGCTAGAATTGTCGTAAAAACTATGTACAATATTCTTAGAGCTTAATAGAGCCATATTATTTTTGTGAGTTTTATAAAATAATCTGACTGCATTTTTACACTCATTAATAATTGGTTCTGATATTTTAAGGTCTTTGCCTAATTTATTCAAAAAGTTTGCTTCTTTTGATTCAAATTTTAAATCAGTCCATGTAGACATACAAGCTAAATCTAAATAATAATACGCTTCTAGTTTTGATTCCACAGAATCAATGATAGTCATATAGTTTTGTGAAGTTCTGTCATTATATCGAAGAGAAGATTCTAAAAGCTTCATTAAACTCAAATCATAAGATGTTTTTTTCTCTTTAGAATTTAATGCACTTACTACTAACGTTTGTATAGAACTCTCACAGTGTTTTAAGTAATCTAATGTGTTTGTTTTATTCTTTAAATAATATTCATATGCCATCACGTCTATGAAGAGTAGGGCATTCGTTATAAAAAAACTAAAGTTTTTTGTAAGTATATTATTATCGATATGAATACGTTTGTGAAGAATAGATTCCAAGTTTTCTCCTAGCAAATCATTCATTAAACTGGATTCATAAAAGTTAATTTCTTTGTAAAAATCTATTAAACTGGTTTCAAATGTCTCAGGTGACTCTGAATTTGTATGAACACTATAGAAAGCAATTAATAAATTAATCTTACAGCGTTCTTCTTTTGTATAATCAGAGCTATCTTTTAGGTAGTTCAATGTAGCTACATTACTTCCGTACAAAAAACCAACATCTCTTAGTTTTAAATACAGTACCTCTAAAGAATCAAATCCTTCCGGGTGTCCACTCTTTATAAGTTTTAAAAGTTTAGTTATCCAACCTCTTCCTGATGGGTTCATTTTTATAATCTTTAATATGAAATTAAAAAAGCTACTTGTTTTAAGTAGCTTTTTAGAAGTTAACTTAAAATTAATTTATTCTATAATACCGCCACAACTCACGCGGCTACCTGCGGCACCAGAAGGTTGAGAAGTAAAGTCATCTTTTCCTTGGTGAATAATAATACCTTTCCCTAATATATTTTTGTTAGGGTCATCACATCCAATACACCATTCATCACTTTTAAATTCAATAACAGTATCTTCATCAGAACTTTTCACTTCAAAATTTCCAATATCTCCTTTGTGATATCCTTTTTCAGATCCCCACTTTCCATGTGGTTTTGCCGTAGGGTTCCAGTGTCCTCCAGCGGACTTGCCATCCTCTGATGAACAGTCACTTTTTTCATGAATGTGAATAGCGTGAGTACCTTTAGTCAGCCCTCTAGTTTTCACAGTCATTAAAACAACTCCACTTGTCTCTTCAAATTTAGCCTTTGCAATTATTCCACTGTCATTTTTTGGGATTAAATCGATAAATAAAGAACGTGATTCTTCCTTTATTTCTATTTTCATTCCTGATGTTGAATTTTCAGTAGAACTGTCTATTGTTTTTTTCACTTCTGATTTACATGCACTTGTAGTCAAAATGATAGTTATTAGTAAGATTAAGTTCTTCATAATTATATGTAATTTGTTTATTTAAAATTAGTTAAAATATTTCAAGATCGATCTAAGATTTCTGTTTATTTATTTTAAAGGTTTTTATGGGGTAAAAGGACTAACCTTTATAGAGTCTATTCCTTTTTGAAATGTTCGCTAATCATTTTAAAATGACAGGGGTTAATTTTCAAATTGTTTTTTAATGCTTCTTGATATTTTTATTTTACTATTGTACTTTTTTATTTTTGATAAAATAATTAATATTTACTTTTATCTCAGACGAATTTATTTTAATTTCTTGCCATTCTTTAGACGGATAAAGCCATTTTTTTTCATTTTCAATCTCTATTTCAATAGGCATAGCAAATCCATCAACGACTTGGGTCCATCGGTAGCTCAATTTAGAGTCAACTATACGATACTCAAATGTTGGAATTCTAATGTCACGAAGATATTGGTCAAAAAATGCGGTTAAATCTAATCCAGATTCATCTATTATATAGGTTTCAATTTGTTTGGTAGTCACTGTTTGGTGGTGAAATTCGGAATTTAGACCTCTTAGAATCTGTCTCCATTTTTCATCATCCTTTATGAGTTGTCGTAGGGTGTGTAACATGTTAGCGCCTTTGTAGTACATATCCGAAGACCCTTCAGAATTGACATCATAAAGTCCAATGATGGGCTTGTCGTTTCTAATACTATTTCTTGTGCCGATTACATACTCAGAAGCGGCTTTAGTTCCATAGTAATAATCTAAAAACAGACTCTCTGAATAAGCTGTAAATCCTTCGTGTATCCACATGTCTGCTGCATCTTTATAAGTAATGTTATTTGCAAACCATTCATGTCCAGACTCATGGATAATTATAAAATCAAATTTTAAACCCCAGCCCGTTCCTGATAAGTCTGTACCTAAATACCCTTTTTTATACTGATTTCCATAGGTAACCGAACTTTGATGTTCCATTCCTAAATAAGGCACTTCCACCAATTTGAAACTATCTTCATAAAATGGGTAGGGGCCAAACCAGTGTTCAAATGCTTTCATCATTTTTGCTGCATCCTTAAAATGAACAATTGCTTTGTCTAGGTGGTCTTTCAATACATAATAATCCATGTCTAACGGCCCTTTTTCTCCTTGATAAATCTCTGAAAAATGAGCATAATCTCCAATATTAATATTTACTCCATAATTGTTAATAGGGTTTTTGACTACCCAATGATAGGTAGTTGTATCATCATTCTTTTTCACAACTGATTCAAGTCGTCCGTTGGATATATTCATTAGCTGTTTAGGAACATTGACACTGATTTTCATACTGTCTACTTCATCGTACATATGGTCTTTGTTTGGCCACCACACACTGGCTCCCAATCCCTGACATGAAGACGCAATAAAATCAGTCCCGTTTTCATCTTTCTTCCAGGAAATTCCTCCGTCCCAAGGCGCATTAACGGCCTCCCGCGGCTGTCCTTCATAATAAATTTCTATTTCTTCTATGCCCCCAATTTTAGTTTGTGGTTTTTTTAATTTTATAAAGTGTGCATTTCCCTCAGATAGTACCTGTAATTTCTCACCATCTTGAATAGCTCTAGTAAGCTTCATTGGGGGCTGTAAGTCTATTTGAAGTGTTTGATAAGGGGCTAGTATCGTATATCGAATCGTATTTTTCCCTTTAATAGATCTTGTTTCTGGATTTACAGAAATATCAAGATGGTAATAATTTAAATCCCACCATTCACGTTCAGCTGTGATACTACCTCTCAAAGTGTCTTGTCTTGTGAAATTTTCTTTTTCAGCAAACAAAGCTTGTCCAACCAAATTGCTGCTAATGAACAAAAATAGTATAAGAGTCATTTGGGAAATTAGTTTCATAATAATCTGGGTTTTTATTTTGAATTTTTTTTGTAAAACAGTCTAATTCTATGCTTACTCATTTACCCGACCATAAAACATAAATGGTTTAAATATATTTTTATAAAGTTAATCTTTTTTTAAAATTAAACTCCACTGACTTATATTTTATAAATAAAAAAACGCCTCATTTAATTGAGGCGTTTTTTGAATGTAATCAGTCTATTAAATTTAGAAACAATAGCTGTTTTCCTCTTTTACTTTCTCAGCAATTTCTATACGTAAATCCACAATGTCTGGGTAATTAGCATATTTTGTAAAACGTTTTAATCCCATTAATAACATCCGTTGTTCATCTCCCTCAGCAAAAGAAATAATACTTTCTTTTCCTTTTTCTTCAACGATATCCACAGCATGGTATAAATATAATTTAGCCATAGCGATTTGTGCAGACTGTTCTTTTTCACTTGTACGCTTCACATTTTTTTCAGTCCTTAAAACAGCAGATTCTGCCATATAGATTTCAATTAAAATGTCCGCTGCAGCAATTAATAATTGTTGATGGTCTTCTAGTTGAGGACCATATTTTTGTACTGCTCCCCCCGCAACCATTAAAAATGTCTTTTTCAATTTCTTTATCATTTCTTTTTCCTCAGAAAATAACTCAGAGTAATCAGAGGTTTCAAACGAAGGAATGCCCATTAGTTCGTCTTGAACTTTTGAAGCAGGACCTAATAAATCTATATGTCCTTTCATTGCTTTTTTGACTAACATTCCAACAGAAAGCATTCTATTAATTTCATTGGTACCTTCGTAAATACGTGCAATTCTAGCATCTCTCCATGCGGATTCCATAGGTGTTTCTTCTGAAAATCCCATACCACCAAAAATTTGAATCCCTTCATCAGCACAGTTTTGCACATCCTCAGAAACGGCTACTTTTAATATCGAGCACTCAATAGCGTATTCTTCAACTCCTTTAAGCTCGGCCTCTTGATGTGTGTTTCCAGCAGCTTCACGTATGGCAATACGATCTTCAATATCTTTAGCAGCTCTGTAGGTAGCAGATTCTCCTGCATATGCACTAGCTGCCATCTCAGCTAATTTTACCTTAATGGCACCAAAATCTGCAATAGGAGTATTAAATTGTTGGCGTTCTTTGGCATACTTAACTGCGATATTTATAATTCGTCTTTGAGAATCTAGACAGGCAGCTGCTAATTTGATGCGCCCTACATTTAGTGAATTCATTGCAATTTTAAATCCTTCACCACGACCCGCTAACATATTTTCAGCAGGGACAACCGTATCATTAAAAAATACTTGACGTGTTGAGGATGCGCGAATCCCAAGTTTGTGTTCTTCTTCTCCTAAGGTAATCCCGTTGGGGTTAGTACCATCATATTCAACAATAAAACCGGTAATGTTTTTATCATCTTCAATACGGGCAAAAACAATCATTACACTGCAGAAACCAGCATTTGAAATCCACATTTTTTGACCATTTATCTTGTATGTTTTTCCATCTTCAGAAAGCTTAGCTATTGTTTTACCAGAATTAGCATCAGATCCTGCTCCAGGTTCAGTGAGGCAATAGGCTCCAAACCATTCCCCTGAGGCTAATTTTGGTACATATTTTAATTTCTGTTCATCCGTACCATATAAAGTTATTGGCATTGTTCCAATGCCTGTATGCGCACCAAAAGCAGTACTAAAAGAACCCGTTCCACTTGAAATATAGTCACAGGTTAATACAGTTGATACAAACCCCATTCCCATACCTCCATAGGCTTCAGGAACTGCGACACTTAAAAACCCCATATCGCCTGCTTTTCGCATAACGTCCTCGGTGAGTGCAAAGTCTTTAGCTTCAAAGCGTGCCTTGTGAGGAATAATTTCACGATCGTTAAATTCCATCACTGATTCTTTCATCATTGTTTGCTCTTCTGAGAAATCTTCAGGAGTAAACACATCTTCACAGTTTGTTTCTTTTACTAAAAATTGACCTCCTCGTAAGATGTCTTTTTCTATATCTGCCATTCTATAATATTATATTAAGTTTTTTTTAGTTTAAAAATTCAAAAATCCCACAAGCGCCCTGACCTGTACCTACGCACATAGTTACTGCTCCGTATTTCCCGTGCATTTGTTGCTTGCGCATTTCATCAAATAACTGAACTGATAGTTTGGCACCAGTACAGCCTAAAGGATGGCCCAAGGAAATAGCCCCTCCGTTAGGGTTTATAATATCTGGATTTAGGTCTAGTTCACGAATAACGGCCAATGATTGAGAAGCAAATGCTTCATTTAGTTCAATTAACGAAAGGTCTTCTTGTTTTAGTCCTGCTTGCTTTAAGGCTTTTGGGATTGCTTTTACAGGACCAATACCCATAATTCTTGGTTCTACTCCAGCAGCAGCATAATTTACCAATCGTGCGATTGGTTCCAGATTTAATTCTTTAACCATCGCTTCACTCATTACCATGACAAAAGCGGCACCATCACTCATTTGTGATGAATTACCTGCTGTCACACTTCCGCCAGCGGCAAAAACGGCTCTTAGCTTCGCTAGGGCTTCTTTACTCGTTCCAGCTCTTGGACCTTCATCTTTAGTGACCGTATATGACTTGGATGCTTTTTTGCCATTTGAATCAATATAGTTTTGCACTACTTCAATAGGTACGATCTGATCCTGAAAACGGTTTTCAGCTTGGGCTCTTAATGATTTCATATGCGAATTATAAGCAAATTCGTCTTGATCTTCTCTTGAAACTTTGAATTGGTTTGCAACTGCTTCGGCGGTATTTCCCATTCCCCAATAATAATCTTCGTGCCCCGCTTTTATAATGTCATAGTTAAGTTCTGGTTTATAGCCTGTCATTGGCACACTACTCATGCTTTCAGCGCCTCCTGCAATGATACAGTCAGCCATTCCAGCTTGAATTTTTGCGGTAGCCATTCCAATTGTTTCTATTCCTGATGAACAAAAACGGTTCACGGTTACTCCTGGGACATCTACAATGTCTAGTCCCATTAAAGAGATAAGTCTTGCCATGTTTAATCCTTGTGATCCTTCTGGCATCGCGTTACCCACAATAACGTCGTCAATACGTTTTGGGTCTAAATTTGGCAGTTCATTCATCATGTACTTGATGGTTTCTGCGGCTAATTCGTCTGTTCTTTTAAAACGGAAGACCCCTTTTGGAGCTTTACCAACAGCGGTTCTATACGCTTTAACGATATATGCTTGTTTCATTTTTTTAGTTTCTTAAAGGTTTTCCAGTTTTTAACATATGTTGAATGCGTTCTAAGGTTTTTCGTTCAGTACATAAACTTAAGAATGCTTCTCGTTCTAAATCCAATAAATACTGTTCAGATACTAAAGTGGGTTCAGATAAATCGCCCCCAGCCATTACATAAGCTAGCTTGTTAGCAATTTTCATATCATGTTCTGATATGTAGTTGCTTTCCTGCATGGAATCTGTACCGACTAAAAACATGCCTAAGGCTTGTTTGCCCAATACTTTTATGTCTGTTCTTTTTAATGGTTGTGTGTAGCCACTTTCAGACATCAGTTTTGCATGTTGTTTTGCAACTGCTATTTGTCTGTCTTTGTTAACAACCACAATGTCTTTTCCTTTTTGTAAAAGGTTTAGGTCAAATGCTTCGTAAGCAGAGGTAGACACTTTAGCCATACCAATAGTCAAGAAATGTTCTTGCAGTACATTTAATTGTACATCGCCTTTTTGGAACATATCCTGCGCTCTTAAAGCCATTTCTTTTGAGCCACCCCCGCCAGGAATAACACCAACACCAAACTCTACAAGTCCCATGTAAGTTTCCGCTGCTGCCACGACTTTATCTGCATGAAGTGACAATTCACATCCGCCTCCTAATGCCATTCCATGTGGGGCTGAGATAGTTGGGATTGAAGAGTAACGCATGCGCATCATTGAATCTTGGAAGTATTTGATGGCCATATTAAGTTCGTCATATTCCTGCTCTGCAGCCATCATAAAGATCATACCTATATTGGCGCCTACTGAAAAGTTTGCTGCTTGGTTACCCACAACTAAACCTGCAAAATCTTTTTCAGCTAAGTCAATTGCTTTATTTAATCCAGCTAAAACATCGCCTCCGATAGTATTCATTTTCGATTGAAATTCTAAATTAAGAATACCATCGCCTATGTCTTCAATAACAACACCAGAGTTTTTAAACACTTCATTTGTTTTTCTAATATTATCTAAGATGATAAAGCTATCCTGGCCAGGCACCTTTGTTTGTGTCTTGATAGGAATATCATAAGCATAGGTTGCACCCTCTTTTAGTGAGTAAAATGACTTACTTCCTGATGCTAACATTTCATGAACCCAAGCTGCTGGTTCTAATCCTTCTGCTTTCATTAATTCGATTCCTTTTTCCACTCCAATAGCGTCCCATATTTGAAAGGGGCCATGTTCCCAGCCAAAACCGGCTTTCATGGCATCATCAATTTTATAGAGCTCATCTGTAATTTCAGGTATTCGATTCGAGACGTAAGCGAAAAGAGCTGTGAAGCTCTTTCGGTAAAACTCACCTGCTTTATCTTTTCCACTAACCAAGACCTTGAAACGATCTACGACTTTGTCGATTGTTTTAGTCAGTTCAAGAGTCGCAAATTTTGCGCGCTTAGCAGAACGGTATTCTAAAGTGTTTAAGTCTAAAGTTAAAATTTCTTTTTTTCCTTCGGAAGAAATGGATTTTTTATAAAAACCTTGTTTCGTTTTACTTCCTAGCCATTTGTTTTCCATCATAGTAGTGACGAAATCGGGTAATTCAAATAGTTCGAGACGTTCATCTTTAGGACAGTTTTCTCTGATGCCGTTCGCTACATGTACTAAAGTATCTAAACCAACAACATCTACGGTTCTAAAGGTGGCCGATTTTGGGCGACCAATTACAGGGCCTGATAGCTTATCTACTTCCTCAACCGTAAGATCTAAATTTTTAACGGCGTGAAATAAACTTTGAATACTAAATATACCCACTCTATTTCCAATAAAAGCAGGCGTGTCTTTTGCGATTACAGATGTTTTTCCTAAAAATTGTTCTCCATAACTACCTAAAAACTCTAAAACTTCGGAGTCGGTTTTTGGACCTGGGATAATTTCAAATAATTTAAGGTATCGTGCAGGGTTAAAAAAGTGTGTGCCACAAAAATGTTTTTGAAAATCTTCACTACGATCTTCACTCATAAATTTTATGGGGATTCCAGAAGTATTAGAGGTTATTAAGGTTCCTGGTCTTCGATATTTTTCAAGCTTTTCAAACACCATTTTTTTAATATCCAATCGTTCTATAACCACCTCCATAATCCAATCGACCTCCGCTACTTTTTCTATGTCGTCGTCTAGGTTTCCAGTCGTAATTCGATCTGAAAATTTCTGATGATAAATAGGGGAGGGTTTTGATTTCAACGAACTTGTTAATGCGTCATTTACCAGGCGATTTCTAACGACTTTATCTTCTAAGGTTAGCCCCTTAGCTATCTCTTTGTCATTGAGTTCTCTGGGAACAATATCTAAAAGTAATACATCGACTCCGATATTAGCAAAATGACAAGCGATCCCACTTCCCATGATTCCAGAACCGATAACCGCAATTTTTTTAATTCTTCTTGTTTTCATCTAAATATAAATAGGTTTATTAGAATATTTTTTTGTTTGAAATTAGATTATTGATACAGTCAGAAACTTCGAAAAAGTTTTTCAACTTTTCTTCTGAGATTTCATTTCTAATTATGCTATTAAATTTCAAAACATTTTGTTTTACTTCTTCTCTATTCTTTAATCCTTGCTTGGTTAAATGTATTATTACACCACGTCCATCATTAGGATTTGGTAAGCGCTCAATTAAATTCATACTTTCCAATGTTTTTAATATCCTTGATAGGCTAGTAGCTTCCATTCCCATTTTTGGTCCTAATGAAGTGGAAGGCGTACCATTAATTGGATCAACGCTTAGGAGTGTGAATCCTGTCGCCATCGTAATTCCGTAATTTGAAGCCTCTTCATTATACATTTTCTGAACTGATAACCAAGTAGTTCTTAAAACATAATCTATCGTTTTATCTTTCATTGCTTTAATAATATCTTATTATCAAATATAAGAATTTTTATTATGCACGCATAGTAAAACTAAAAAAAGTTATGCATGCATAGCTTTTTTTAGTGTAATCAAAAAATAAAAGTGGTGGTTGGTTAGTTTTCTGAGTAAATCTTTTCAGTTAAATCTTTATAAAGTTCAAAAATGACGCTTCTTTTCATTTTCATAGTGGGAGTTAAGTGTCCACTTTCAATACTCCAGACTTCCGGCGTTAATTCAAACTTTTTCACCTGTTCCCATTTGCCAAAATGAAGATTAGATTTGTTAACTTCTACTTGTATTCGTTCTTTTATGACGTCTGAAGCGCATATAGCTTCAGGGGTAGAATCTATGTTTATGTTTTTACGTTTAATCCAATCGTTAATAAAGTCAAAATTAAGCTGAATTAATGCGGCAGGCATTTTTTGATTTTCGCCAATAACCATCACCTGTTCAATGAAATTAGATTCTTTTAAATCATTTTCAATAAGCGTAGGGATAATATATTTACCTCCAGATGTTTTAAACATTTCCTTTTTACGACCGGTGATTTTTAAAAATCCATCTGCATCAATTTCTCCTTTGTCCCCTGTGTGAAAATAATCACCACTCATGACTTCAGCTGTTTTTTCTGGATCTTTATAATATCCTTGCATTACATTGGGGCCTTTGATTAGAATTTCTCCATCTTCTGCAATTTTTACTTCAACATTTGAAATAGGTTTTCCTACAGTACCTAGCTTGAAATAATTATTAGAGTGCATTGCTACAGAAACTACAGGGGATGTTTCTGTAAGGCCATACCCTTCCATAATCATCATTCCTGAAGCACAAAACATTCTAGCTAATCTTGGATGAAGAGCTGCACTTCCTGAAACCATTGTGTTGAGTTCTCCGCCAAGAGCAGCTTTCCATTTACTGAAAATTAGTTTTCTGGCCACTTTTAACTGTAATTCGTACCAAATACCATTGGCTTGGTAAGGTTCATATTTTTCTCCTAGTTTTATGGCCCAGAAAAATAAGGCTCTTTTTATGCCTGTTAATTCACTGCCTTTTGCATTTATTTTATTAAATACTTTTTCCAATAACCTTGGCACAACACTCATTAAGTTTGGTTTAATTTCTTGAGCATTTTCTCCAATTTTATCGATGGCTTCAGCAAAATATATGCCAACCCCAGCATGTTGGTATATGTAAATCAATACGCGTTCAAAAATATGGCACAAGGGTAAAAAACTGAGGACTCTTGAAGTTCCCACTATTAAGGGCAGCCTTGGAACACTAGCCAAAACATTCTCTACTATATTATGATGAGATAACATGACACCTTTAGGTTTGCCAGTAGTTCCTGATGTGTATATGATAGTTGCTAGGTCAGAAGGAAGGACTTCAGATTTTCTTAACTCTACAGCCGCTTGTGTACTGTCGTCTGCTCCTAGTTCAAATAATTCCGTATAATTTTTACACCCAGATATTTTATCAAAACTATAAACTTCTTTAAGTTTTGTGTTGTCTTTTACTTTTAACACTTTGTTGTAAACCTCTTCATCGGAAACAAAACAATATATAGCTTCGCTGTGGTTTAAAACATATTCATAGTCTTTTGATGATATCGTAGGGTAAATAGGAATGTTTTGCGCACCTACTTGAAGTACTCCTACGTCTACAATACACCATTCTGTTCGATTGTTTGTAGAAATGATGGCGATCTTATCTCCCTTTTGTATGCCTAATTTTAATAAAGCTCTACTTAGAGCATTTGCTTTGTCGAGATATTCTTTAGTAGATGTTTTAACCCAATTACCGTCCTTTTTTGTAATTAAAGCAGACTCCAAGTTATGGTTTTCTAGCTGATAATATGCAAAGTCAAATAATCGAGTAATTGGTTTCATTTTTAAATCTTAAGCTTGTGAGCATGCAAAGTACTAATTTTAAAAAGACTTTCAAATACCAATCTTTATAAATTCAAAAATTCAAAAACACATTAGTTTGCATATGAAAATGATATTATTTAAAGTTGTTTACCCATTGTCTAGCATTAACAAACGCTTCCAACCATGGTGATACGTTATCAACTCTATTGTCAGGGTAATGCGCCCAGTTCCATTGGAAAGTTGAGCGTTCTATATGAGGCATAGTTACTAAATGACGCCCTGTCTTATCACACATCATTGCGGTGTTAAAATCAGAGCCATTAGGATTGTGAGGGTAGGAGTCGTAACCATATTTACCAACAATATTGTATTTAGACTCTTCATAGGGAAGATTAAATTTACCTTCTCCGTGCGAAATCCAAACTCCAAGAGTACTTCCCTCTAATGAGGATAACATCACTGAATTGTTTTTTTGAATTGTAACTGAAGTAAATGCACTTTCATGTTTTTGAGAGTTGTTATAATCCATTTTACCATGACTTTCGTGTTCAGGATTGATGAGGTCTAATTCCATCCAGAGTTGACATCCATTACATATTCCTACAGATAAAGTGTCTTGTCTAGAAAAGAACTTTTTAAGCGCTAATTTAGCTTTCTCATTATATTTAAAAGCCCCAGCCCATCCTTTAGCAGAACCAAGCACGTCACTATTACTAAATCCTCCAACAGCTCCAATAAATTGAATGTCTTCAAGCGTCTCACGACCAGAAATTAAATCTGTCATATGAACATCCTTAACATCAAACCCCGCTAAATACATGGCATTGGCCATTTCACGCTCAGAATTACTTCCTTTTTCTCTAATTATGGCAGCCTTTGGTCTGTTTGCTTGCTTATTATCAGGAAGGTTTCCTGTAAATTGTGTTGGGAACTTAAAGTCTAGAGGTTGATTTTTATAGTTTTTAAATCTAGTTTTAGCTAGTCCGTTTGCAGTTTGTTTTTGATCTAATAGGAATGAAGTTTCATACCATACATCTCTTAGCTCATCTACGCTTAGAGAGAAAACGTCTGATCCATTTTCAATGTTTAGAGTGGGTTGTTTAGTAACGGATCCAATTTTATAAAATTCAATAGATGCTGCAGAAAGATCCGATTCAATAGAAGAGTCAATCGATTGAAAGACAATTCCAGAGTTTTCAGCAAATAATAATTTAATACTATCTGATTCCTTAAGTGCATTGAAATTTAAATCTGCTCCTAAATTCGTGTTTGAGAAACACAGTTCTAATAAAGTAGTAATCAATCCTCCAGAAGCAACATCATGTCCAGCCACAATTTTGTCCTTTTTAATTAAGTCTTGTAATGTGTTAAATACGGATTTAACATAAGATGCACTTTTTACATTAGGCGTTTCTGTTCCAATTTTATTTAACACTTGTCCAAACGCACTGCCCCCTAATTTATAAGTATCCTTAGATATATTGATGTAGTATATAGATCCAGCATTGGTTTTAAATAGCGGTTCAATTACTTTAGAGATAGCATTACAGTTTCCTGCTGCCGATATAATTACAGTTCCCGGAGATACGACATCTCCATCAGGATATTTTTGTTTCATGGAGAGAGAATCTTTTCCAGTAGGTACATTAATCCCCAGGTCAATTGCAAATTCAGAAATAGACTCAACGGCACTATATAAACGTGCATCTTCCCCTTCATTTTTACAGGGCCACATCCAGTTTGCAGACAGGGAAATACTTTGTAGCCCTTCTTTTAAGGGGGCCCAAATAATATTAGTAAGTGCTTCTGTGATAGCAACTCTACTTCCTGCTTTAGGGTCTATTAGTGCTGCTATTGGTGCATGTCCAATTGAGGTAGCAATCCCTTCCTGGCTAGCGTAATCTAACGCCATTACACCAACGTTATTCAGTGGTAGTTGTAAAGGACCAACACACTGTTGTTTAGCTACTTTTCCTCCTACACAACGGTCAACCTTGTTTGTTAGCCAGTCTTTACAGGCAACAGATTCAAGTTTTAAAACCGCTTCAAGATACGTTTTGAATAAGTTGGCAGTGTATGACACAGCGGCATAATTCCTAACAATTGTTTGGTCTTTTAAAATAGTTTTAGGAGAGCTTCCAAACATATCTTCTAAGTTAAAATCCATAGGTTTATTTCCGTTGGACTTAGATTCAAAGACAAATCGGTGGTCATTAGTAACCTTTCCTACTGTGTACATTGGAGAACGTTCTCTATCAGCTATTCTCTGTAAAGTATCTATGTGTTTTTCAGAAATAACAAGCCCCATACGTTCTTGAGATTCATTTCCGATTAATTCTTTATTTGATAGGGTAGGGTCTCCTACAGGTAGTTGGTCCAAGTCAATTTCACCTCCAGTATCTTCTACAAGTTCGGAAAGACAATTTAGATGACCTCCCGCGCCATGATCATGAATAGAAACAATGAAATTCTCTGGACTTTCAATCATACCACGTACAGCATTGGCAGCCCGTTTTTGCATTTCAGGATTAGAACGTTGCACCGCGTTGAGTTCAATTCCACTAGATAAAGCTCCCGTATCTGCAGAAGAAACGGCAGCTCCTCCCATACCAATTCGGTAATTTTCTCCTCCAAGAATCACGATTTTATCATCCTTTTTTGGAATGTCTTTCAACGCTTGATCTGCTTTTCCATAGCCTATACCACCAGCTTGCATAATAACCTTGTCAAACCCTAAGCGCTGTGCGTCTTCTTGGTGTTCAAAAGTAAGTACTGATCCGCAAATTAGCGGTTGTCCAAATTTATTTCCAAAATCCGAAGCTCCATTTGATGCTTTTATTAAAATATCCATCGGGGTTTGGTAAAGCCATTCACGTTCTTTAAACCCTGATTCCCATGGTCGATTTTGATTGAGTCGAGAATAAGAAGTCATGTAGACTGCTGTTCCTGCCAAAGGCAATGAACCTTTACCACCCGCAAGACGATCTCTAATTTCACCTCCAGATCCAGTAGCAGCCCCATTAAAGGGTTCAACTGTAGTAGGGAAGTTATGTGTTTCAGCTTTAATTGAAATGACAGATTCAAAATCTTCTATGGTATAGTAATCGGGTTTATCAGCACTTTTTGGTGCGAATTGCTGAACGACAGGCCCCTTTATGAAAGCGACATTATCTTTGTAGGCAGAAACGATGGTGTTTGGGTGTTGTTTAGATGTTTCCTTTATGAGTTTGAATAGAGAAGTTGATTTTTCTTCTCCATCGATAATAAAGGTTCCGTTAAATATTTTATGACGACAGTGTTCAGAATTTACTTGTGAAAACCCAAAAACTTCAGAGTCTGTAAGGGGTCTTCCAATTTTTTCACTCACCTGGTTTAGGTAGTTGACTTCATCCTCATTTAAGGATAGGCCTTCTATTTTGTTATATGCAGCTATATCAGTGATGTTAAGAATTGGTTCGGGTGCAATATCAATATCAAAAGTAGTTTGATTTAAACTTTCGAAAAACTCATAAATCATTGGGTCAAAATCAGTATAACCACTTTCACACCTATCGAATTCCTCAATTCTAATAATGCCTTCAATGCCCATGTTTTGAGTGATTTCAACGGCATTTGTACTCCATGGCGTAATCATTGCAGCGCGTGGTCCAACAAATTTTGAATTGAGAGCTCTGAGTTCTATTTTTGGTTGGTCACCAAACAGCCATTTAAGTTTACTGCTAATTTCAGAAGTTAAATCGTTTACTGTTTGTATGGCAAATACCTTAGTGTCAGGGCTTCCAAAGAAATGAATCATCTGTTTTATTTTGAATATTACTCTATACTACAAATTTAGGATTTTTAGGAGTAATTATAAATGATTTCACTTTCTATTTAAAGGAGTTATTCACTAGTTTTAAACATCAATAATCTGAACCATTGTTGCAAATGAGTGTGTAGATTATTCTCGTATTAACTTTTTTATTTTTGTACCAGAATCACTACGCATCTTAATAATGAATAAACCAGTATTTAATGACGAAATATCTAAAGATTTGGAGGAGTCAATCGTGGTATTTAAAATTAATTTTCCTGTTAAGGAATATACTTCAACACTCAATGGACGAGTTGACTTGAAAAATAGCTTATTGAGTCTGGCAGGGTTTGGGAAGAATGAAAAGCTATTTTCTTGGAGGTCGTTTGAACCAAGAGGAGCTGAATGCGATCCTAAATCTGTGATGTCATTAGTAGTACTGGTGACCCATTCACCAGCCAAATCAAATACAGTTGTCGGATTGATAACTGTTTGCTTTCTTCTATAAGTCGCGTTCGCAAAATTATTAGTACCTCCAAAGTTTCCGAAAATGTCTATGAGCACTCCATTTTTAAAAAGGCCTACAGGGTCATCACCATTAAAAGACATGGCGTCACCACTTGAGATTTGGTCAGCAAGTGCTACTGTTTCAGCCGAGGCATTCCCTCTTGAGATGACATGTACGTTTCCAGTGGCTAGCATGCCTGTTAATTGTAAAGCGGCTCCATAAGTACCATTGCCATTTACGTCTCTTGCTATTGTATATCCACTAAGATTTATTAGATTACCAGTGAAATTTGCAATTTCTAAGGCTTTATTGTTACTGCTTCCTTCTACATATTCTGATATAAAGATTTCATTGGTTGATGAAGCTCCTTGTTCCGTTGTTTCGCAACTTTCATTGCTACTTGGAGCTGTATTTTGGGATGCATCTTTTGCAAAAACAGTAAAACAAAATTCTGTATTTGCCGCCAAACCAGTGACCGTAATTGAAGTGTTTGATGTGCTTAGAGTATTAGTGTCATCTACATAAATATCATAAGTATTGACAGCGATATTATCTGTTCCGGCCGTCCAGCTTAAATCAATAGAGCTCATTGTAGGGTTAGAAGCGATTAGGTTTGTTGCGGCTGTTGGTGCCTCTGTATCTGTGACTGGGTTCCAAATCATAGAAACATATTCTGGATGGTCCACAAATGGGTTTCTGTTGTTTTGATGGTTGTAGTAAATGTTATTATTTCGGTCTATTTCTTTTTGAGACACAGGATCACTCAAGTGCCATTCTATTAGTATGCTTAGGAAAGTAGTTTGGAGTACTTGGTCGCTACTGCCGTCAAACATGGCGAAAGAGCTCCAATTACCAACCTGGTTTTCGTAGCGAGTTATAAAATAAAAATAAATACGTGCAATATCTCCTTTGAATTCGTTAATAGGTTCAAAAACAGTCCCAGAATAGCCTGATGAGTAGCCCGAATTTAAGTTAGCCCCAAGTTTAGAACCATTTTGAGTTGGATTTGAAATTCCAGATTGTGAGACTAAGTTATTATCATTTACCCGTCCAAAAGGAAAATTTCCTCTAAAGCCATTCACACGCCCATCTGTTGGTAATAATTGGTGTGCGTCACTTTGCATAGGGGTGTTACTACTAAACACCGATTGTGGAATTACATGTTCTTTGTTATAACAGTCTCCCTCATTAGAATAATTTCCACATTCATCGACCCCAGGAGTGAAATTATAAGGATCGCTGGATGAAGGATTTTCAGAATAGACATCCAAAATAGTATTGCTTCCAGTTTCGTAATAGTTGTCTAAATCGTAAGAAGACATAAAGCCGTCAATAGCATTATAGCCTTGATCGTTGTGATCATCAATTATATTAGATAGTTGAGTTTTTAATGTGTAGCCCGTACTAGTCGCTGTGTTGTAGTAACCTGAAGGTATTTGTGAAAAACTAAACGAAAAAAATAGAGTAAAAACAAAAAGTAATCTCAATTTCATATGCATAATTATTATTTTCTTTCTAACAGCGCCATGTAGAAACCATCGTATCCAGTTTCATGAGCTAGAATTTTTTTATCTTTTATAAATATAAAATCAGCACCAGACTCTGACTTTAAAAAGGTCTTAATTTGAGTTTCATTTTCTGATGGCAATACAGAGCAAGTGGCATATACCATTTTTCCGCTCGGTTTCACCATTTTGGAATACTGCTGCAATACCTCTTGCTGTGTTTTGCGAATTCTATCAATGAATTCAGGCTCTAACTTCCATTTAGAATCTGGATTTCGTCTCAAAACCCCTAGTCCAGAACAGGGAGCATCAATCAACAAGCGATCTGCTTTTCCATGTAATTTTTTGATTGGTTTTGTAGAGTCAATTACTTTCATTTCTATATTATGAGCACCATCTCTTTTGGCTCTAATTTTCAGTTTCTTCAACTTACTTTCATAAATATCCATGGCCACAACGGAGCCTTTGTTTTCCATCAGAGCTGAAAGGTGTAAGGTTTTTCCTCCAGCACCAGCACAACAGTCAACTACTTTCATTCCTGGCTTCACATCCAAAAAGTCAGCTACTAATTGAGATGAGGCATCTTGAACTTCAAACCAGCCGTCTTTAAAAGCTTCTGTGGTAAATACATTGGCACGTTCCTTTAGCTGTAAAGCATAGGGGTAGCCGTTAATTTCTAGAGTTTCAATGCCTTCAGATTCTAGCTTAAGTTTTAAGTCAGATTTTGAAGTTTTTAGGGTATTAACTCTTAGGATCACATCTGCTTGTTTGTTTTGCATTGCTAATTCCTTCGTCCATTTGGCTTCTCCTAGTTCTTTAACTCCTAGTTCGTCAATCCAATCGGGCACAGATTCACGAAATTTTCGATCTTTAGAAAGTTCGTCAAAACGCCCTTTAATTTTACGACTTGGAGTGCCTTCAAAATATTTCCAGTCTGGAAGTTTTATCCCTTTTAGAGTAGCCCACACTGCAAAAAGGCGCCAAGCATCATCTCTACTAAATGGTTCCTTAACCTGTGCAATTTCAGCATAGAGTCGTTTCCAACGGACAATATCATAAGTCGTCTCGGCAACAAAGCCACGATCTCTACTTCCCCAACGCTTGTCACGTTTAAGAAGTTTTTGAATTACTTTGTCAGCATATTCTCCTTCGTTAAATATCAATAAAAGTCCATCAATGACGGCAAAACATAAGTTTCTGTGTAAGCGCATAAGTGTGTTAATTATTGCTGCAAAGTTACGTTTAATAATGTTAATTATTATAGATTATATGTATATTGAAAACGTTCTATTTTTTAAACACAAACCCATATGAAAAACATCGTATTTATAAGTATAATTGTCCTTAATTTTTTAGGTTGTAAAGATTCCTCTAAACCAAAGTATACTCCAATTACTTCTGTTAAATCTCAGGTCATTATTAAAGATTCACTTTTAAACATTAGAGCTTTAGAAGTAGATGGTTTTTCTGTAAGAGCTGTGAGTTCTATTGGGGATGTATATGCAATAGACGTAAGAACGAGTCAGATAAATATTAATCGAGTATCGGCAGACACCATTAACTTTCGTGCCTCGGCTCTAGTAAACGATAATTATTTTGCTCTTAGCATTGGGAGTCCGGCATATTTGTTTAAGGATACTGAATTGGTATACAAAGAAACACACCCAGATGTGTTTTATGATGCGCTTCATTTTTGGAATTCTATGGAAGGTATCGCTGTTGGAGACCCCATAGATGGCTGTATGAGTATCCTTATAACTAGAGATGGCGGGGCTAGTTGGAATAAGATTTCTTGTGATGGTTTGCCTTCGTCAAGTGAAGGTGAAGCCGCTTTTGCAGCCAGTGACACTAATATTGCCATTGTGGGGAATCAGACATGGGTTGCTACTGGCGGGCTTTCAAGCCGGATTTTAAGATCTCATGACAAAGGGGTCAGTTGGTCTGTTGTGGATACTCCCATTATTCAGGGTAAGGAAACTACTGGAATATTTTCTATAGACTTCTATGATTCATTAAATGGTTTTGCAATAGGAGGGGACTACACAAACCCTAAAGCCCAGCACTCTAATAAAATTCGTACAGTCGACGGCGGTATTTCATGGGAAGTCGTTGCTCAAGACCAATCTCCAGGATACAAGAGTTGCGTCCAGTACATTCCCAATAGCAACGCAAAAGGACTAGTGAGTGTTGGAGTTGGGGGAATTGATGTGAGTAATAATGCAGGAGAAAGCTGGAAGCACCTTAGTGATGACGGATTTTATACATTGCGATTTTTAAATGATAGCATAGCTTATGCGGCAGGGAAGGGTAAATTATCTAAAATTACTTTTAACTAGTGATTTCTAGGATTAATAATCATTGGCGTTTTTGTTCTTTTGATCGACGTTTTAATTTATCCATCATGCGACGATTAAACCCGTCTTCGGCTATTTTTAGTAATAGAATCTTCTTATTTGAAATGATGCCTTCTAATTGAGTGCGAAACGATTGTTTTAGTTGTACTAACTCATCTTCAATCGCTGTCATTTCATTGAGTTTAGATAAAGCTGCTGCTTCTGAAATCTCATTAATTTCTTTCTTTAAATTATCTTTAAGGCCTTTTAGTTTTTCGTGTCTTAGTTCCATATAGGCTTTGTCAAAGACATTATAAATTGGCCAAAACTTTTCAGCTTCAACAGATGATAAGTCTAGTTTTTCTGTGATAAATTCAATTTTTAAGGTTCTGATTTTATCTTTCATCCCTTTTCTTCCTTCCGGTTGGGCTATTATAGTCATTGTTGTAAAAAACAGGCAAGCTAATAATATGAGTTTTTTCATCGTTTTATTTTTAATCAATTAGTAAGGTCTCTACGGACGCGTTTTGTAATATATAATTTTCTATTTCAGAATATGAAACTTCTAGTGTCGATACATCATTTAAGTCTTCAAGTGTTAAAATATTTGACAAGGCTTCGCTTTGGTCTTCCTCGTTGATAAGGTAATTCTCTATAGTTTCAAGGCTGATTTCTTGAATTTCTTCCCTAGGCAACGAAAACATTAATAATAAAACCAATGCGGCGGCTATTCCAGAAATATAAAATGAATGTTTTTTATTTATTTTTCTTGAATTATTAGATTTGAATGTTCTGGGAATTGATGCATTAAATTCATTTAAGTAATCGTCTGGAGTTTTAAAGCCTGATTCTTTGACTTGGTTTTTTAATTCTAGTTCGTTAAAAAAAGCCTCATCAAAATTTTCAAAATAAACTTTTGGGACTTTGAACGCTGAGTTTTTATGGATTTTATTGAGGGTCATGTAATTTTGACTTATTTTTATTAAATTAGTTTAATCAACTACTAAATATGTTTTTATTTTTTTTACAGCGATGTGGTAGGAGGCTTTCAAGGCCCCTTCGCTAGTTTCTAGTATCTCAGACATATCTTTGTATTTAATATTATCAAAATACCGCATATTAAAAACAAGCTGTTGTATCCTTGGTAACTGTGAAATGGCTTTTTGTAGTTTAAGTTGAATCTCATCACCTTCAAAATAGACATCAGCAACTAAGCTATTTAATGCGTTTTCATTTAGGGTTTCATTAGAAACTTGATTTCGTCTGGCTTTAGAATTTAAAAAAGTAATTGATTCATTGGTTGCAATTCGGTACATCCATGTGTATAGTTTACTATCGCCCTTAAATTTATCTATGTTTCTAAAAATTTTTATGAATGTATTTTGCAGCACATCGTCTGCATCGTCGTGTGTAATCACAATTTTCCTTATGTGCCAGTAGAGCCTTTCTTTGTAACGCTTTACGAGCGTTTTAAAGGCTAACTCTTTTGAGTTATCTAATTTGAGTTGTGTTAAAAGCTTGGCTTCGTCTTGCAATTAGTTACTTTTTTAATTAAGACTCTAAAAAGCTACTTAAGTTTAAAGCCCACTATTTTATTGAAAGGACTGCATGGCTACAAGGTTACTATAAACTCCTTTTTTGTCCAAGAGCTCTTGGTGTTTTCCCTGCTCTACGATTTCACCTTTTTTCATTACAATAATTTCATCTGCATTTTGAATTGTAGAAAGCCTATGAGCTATGACAATAGATGTCCGGTTTTTCATCATGTTTTCTAGCGCGACTTGTACAAGGCGCTCGCTCTCAGTATCAAGTGCTGAGGTTGCTTCATCAAGAATCATGATTGGTGGGTTTTTCAAGACGGCTCTAGCAATACTTAAACGTTGTTTTTGGCCTCCTGATAATTTATTCCCTGAATCCCCAATATTAGTGTCAATTCCTTTTGGTAAGTCTTTAACAAACTCCCATGCATTGGCAATTTCTAACGCTTTAATAACTTCAGCGTCGGTTGCATCTTCTTTACCTAAAAGGATATTATTTTTAATGGAATCATTAAACAAAATAGAATCTTGAGTGACTAATCCCATTAAGTTTCTTAATGAATGTTTTGTAAGAGTTTTAATATTAGTTCCGTCAATCTCTATCTGTCCTTCATTCACATCATAAAATCGGGTCACTAAATTAGCTATGGTCGATTTTCCACTTCCAGATTGTCCAACGAGTGCGACTGTTTTTCCTTTTGGTACAGAAATGGAAAAGTTTTTCAGAACGTATTCATCTTCGTATTTAAATTGAATCCCTTTTAATTCAATTACATCGTCAAAGCTAGTTTTGGTCGTCGCATTTGGAAGGTCTTTTAAAGGCGATTCTGTTTGAAGTATTTCCATGACGCGTTCTGCTGCTGCATTCCCACGTTTAACGCCATAACTTGCCTTACTGATGGCTTTAGCTGGCGTCAGAATTTGATATGCCAAGCCCATATAAACTAGGAATAAACTAGGGTCTAACGTTTTTTCATTTAACACCATTTGTCCACCATACCACAACAAAGCAGCAATAACAGATATGCCTAAAAACTCACTTGTTGGGCCCGCTAGGTTTTGCTTATTTAATAACTTGTTAGAGTAGTTATAAAACCGCGTAGTTGAATCCTGAAATTTATCACTAAAAATCTTTTCGCCATTAAACCCTTTAATTACTTTTAGACCCGATAGCGTTTCATCTACAATGGATAAAAAATAACCTTGTTCTTTTTGAACTTTATTTGAATTACGCTTTAAGGACTTTCCAATTAGAGAAATTACTAATCCAGAGACAGGGATAAAAATTAACACAAATAAGGATAATTTGACGCTAATTATAAACATGGAGGCAATTGTAAATATAATAGTCAGAGGCTCTCGTACAATGAGTTCTAAAATAGATAAAAATGAATGTTGAATTTCTAAAACATCGGTTGAGATTCTTGACATGGTATCTCCTTTTCGTTTTTCAGAATAAAAGGCCAATGGAAGGCTGGTTATTTTGTTGTATAAATCGTTTCTTAAATCTTTGAGTACTCCATTTCTTAAAAAAGTAATAAAAAACATTGCCAAATAATTGAATACGTTTTTCAGTAAAAAAGAACCTATTACAAATCCGACCATAAAAATGAGTACATCGTCGCTGCCTTCTGACTTTTTAAGCGTTACAAAATAATTCAAATAATTTTCTCCGTACGCTGTGATTTCTCTCCATCCTTCCCATTCAGGTTTTAAATAAACGGGCTTAGAGTCTCCAAAAAGAACTTTAAGCATTGGGAATAATGATAACATGGAAAGCGTGGCAAAAAACGCATAAAAAACGTTGCTGATAATATTTAGTATCGCATAGGTTTTATAAGGAATCGCATAGCGAAAAATTTGTTTTAAATAATTCATTAACTCAACTTCAATTCTGTAATTATGGCGTCTATTTTAGTGTTTAGCAATGTTTCAGTCGCTGAAAACTCATCTGCGCTGTTAAGTGGGGAATTTACGCTAAGATAGAACTTTATTTTTGGTTCTGTCCCGCTTGGACGCAAGGCCACTCTACTGCCATCTTCGGTGGTATAAATTAATACATCTGATTTTGGAATTGAAATAGGTTCTGAAGTTCCTAGTTGTAGATTTTTACATACAGACATTTTGTAGTCATGCACCGTGACTACTTTAGATCCTTGGATAGATGTTACAGGGTTATTCCTCGCAGCTTCCATAATGTTTGTAATTTCTTGACTTCCTTCAATCCCTTTTTTTGTTAATGAAACTAAACGTTCGTTGTAAAAGTCATGCTCCACATAAGTATCGACTAGTTCTTTAAAAAATGAACTGTCATTCGCTTTCGTGTAAGCCGCAATTTCACAGGCCAATAGCGTAGCTGTGACCGCATCTTTATCTCTTACAAAATCGCCGACCATAAATCCAAAACTTTCTTCACCACCTCCGATAAAATCGAGCGTTGGGAAATCTTTAATCATTTTAGCAATCCATTTGAAGCCAGTCAACCCTATTTTGCACTCCACTCCATAGGCTTCTGTTAGCTTAGACAGCATAGGGGTAGATACAATTGTTGAACCTACAAATTGATTCCCATTAATAGCCCCTTTTTGTTTCCATAAATCCAAAAGGAATTTGGTCATCATAATCATGGTTTGATTCCCATTAAGTAACACCATTTTATTATCAAAATCACGAACAGCAATTCCTAAACGATCACAGTCAGGATCGGTCCCAATGACAATATCCGCCTGCACTTCATTTGCCAGATCTAAAGCCATTTTTAATGCCTCTGGTTCTTCTGGATTTGGAGATTTTACTGTAGGGAAATTTCCGTCGGGTTTCGATTGTGCTTCGACTAAGTTAACATTTGTGTAACCTGCACGTTTGAGAGTTTCAGGCACAGCGGTAATTGATGTGCCGTGGAGGGCTGTAAACACAACTGAAAGATTTTCTCTATTTTTTGCAGTATTAACTTCAAGGCTTCCGCTTTTTACAGAGGCATCGATAAACACATCATCAACATCTTTTCCTATTGTATGAATTAGATTAGTATTGGCAGCGAAATTAATGTCGCTGTATTCCAATGTATTTATAACATCTATGATTTCGCCGTCAAATGGAGGCACAAGTTGTCCGCCATCTTCCCAGTAAACTTTGTATCCATTATATTCTGGAGGGTTGTGAGAAGCGGTTAAAACGATACCACATTGACATCCTAAATGTTTTAAAGCAAATGAAAGCTCAGGAGTAGCTCTTAAGTCTTCAAATAAAAACACTTCGATAGAGTTTGCCGAAAACACGTCTGCTACAATTTGTGCAAATTCTTTACTGTTATGCCTGCAATCAAAAGCGATAACTGTTTTGATAGCTTGATTAGGGTATGTTTTGTGTAAGTAGTCGCTAAGGCCTTGAGTGTTTTTTCCCAGTGTATATTTGTTAATTCTGTTGGTGCCAACTCCCATAATGCCTCGCATACCACCAGTTCCAAATTCTAAGTTTTTGTAAAAACTATCTTTGAGTTCATCAGGATTATTAGATTGGAATTCTTGAATTCTTGTTTTGGTTTCTTCGTCAAAAACTGATGATAACCAAGTGTTTATACTGTTTTGAATTTCGGATTCTGTTCTAAGCATGTAATTAATTAATTTAGTAAAATGCAAATGTAAAATATTTACCAATATTTACATAGTATATAGTTCAATTTTAAGAAGTGATTATTGTTAGTTTGTCTCTTTTGTAATATGATAGCGTTCTTTGTTTTGTTGATTTTGAAGAATAATTTCCCCTAAAAATCCAGCAACAAAAAATTGAGACCCAATAACCATAGTTGTAAGGGCAATGAAAAACTCTGTTCTGTCAGCAATAAGACGCCCCGTAGGATTTATAAATAACTTATCAATTCCTAGGTAGGAAGCAAACCCAAGTCCAATAACAAACATAATGATTCCCAAAAATCCAAAAAAGTGCATTGGACGTCGCCCAAACTTAGAGATAAACCATATCGTGATTAAATCTAAAAACCCATTTATAAATCGTTCCATACCAAATTTTGTTTTTCCATATTTTCTTGCTTGATGAATAACTACCTTTTCTACAATATTTGTAAAGCCTGCATTGACAGCCAATACAGGGATGTACCTATGCATTTCTCCATAAACCTCCACAGTTTTCACTACTTCATTTCGATAGGCCTTTAAACCACAGTTAAAATCATTAAGAGTTAATCCAGATATTTTTCTTGCGGCCCAATTAAATAATTTGGAAGGAAGGTTTTTGCCAAAAAAGGAATCGTATCTTTTTTTCTTCCATCCTGAGACAATATCGTGCCCAAGGTTAGTAACCATTTTATAAAGTTCCGGTATTTCATCCGGGCTATCTTGCAAGTCGGCATCCATAGTAATGACAACACGGCCCTTGGTTCGTGCAAACCCCGCATGTAATGCTTGAGATTTACCAAAGTTTTTAGAGAATTTAAAACCTCTTGCAGCACTATTTTTAGCGCAAATTTTTTGAATGACTTCCCAGGAGTTGTCTGTACTACCGTCGTCAATAAATAGAATCTCATAAGACAACTGATTGGATAGCATCACAGTCACAATCCAATCATGAAGTTCTTCTATAGAATCTTGTTCGTTAAGTAGCGGTATAACTACTGAAATATCCATCCATCTTGCTTTTGAACTCCAAAAGTAAAGAAATTAAGCGTCTTTTGAGTCAGTTTTCTTAACGATTAATCCAATAATAAGCCCAATAACAGCATAAAAGACAAGTCTAAAAACAAAAGCTTGAGTTTGTGCTCCAAGTGAAAAATTATCTTTTTCACTAGCTTCCTCAATGGCTGCTATAATAGCTTCTTGAGGTAATCCAATGCGCTCCATCGTTTCTTTTGTCAAGATTAAAACTTGTTCATTAAGATAAGTTGCAGCTTCAGGATCAATATATGTGAAAATAATAACCCCAATAACTGAGGATATCAGTGTTCCTACTGCTATTGTAATAAAATAAGAAGTAAATGATTGCTTAAAGCTAATAAGTCCACCTAATAGTTTTCTAGATTTTACAGCAGAAACCGCTCCAAATGCGACCACCATAATAAATAGAACAATTCCTAGCCATGCTGAAATGAATAAGTCAATATTTATTCCGTACACAACGATAGTGATTAGTGAGGTAATCACTCCCAAGTAGACGCCATAGTTAATGGCAGCTGATTTTAATCTTTGTTCCATAATTTAAATGATTTAAATTTGATTATATCTATTAGACACAGGAAACAAATATAAGTTACATTAAAAAGATAAAAAATAATATTAATAAACTATTGTAGGTTTATAAAAAATATATAAATTTGCAACTCGAAAAATCGAATCAAAAAGTAAAGTGATGAAAAAAAATATACACCCAGATAATTATAGAGTAGTAGCATTTAAAGATATGTCTAATGAAGACGTGTTCTTAACAAAATCTACTGCAGATACAAGTGAAACATTAGAAGTAGATGGTGTTGAGTATCCATTAATAAAAATGGAAATTTCTAGAACATCTCACCCTTACTACACTGGTAAATCTAAATTAGTAGATACTGCTGGACGTATTGATAAGTTCAAAACTAAATACGCTAAATTCAAGAAATAAAAACAGTTCTTTCAAATTATATATTAAAAGCCTTTCAACTATTGAAAGGCTTTTCTTATTTTTACACAAAGCTTTGGTATGAATTATATACTTTTTGATGGTCCAAATAGAGAGGCATTACTGCCATTTACTTACACACGTCCCGTAGCAGATATTCGTATAGGAATTTTAACTATCCGAGAAAAATGGGAGTTATTTTTAGGAGCCACCACTACTACAATTACAGAAGATTACCTTTCTGATAAGTTTCCTATGGTAGAAATGGAAGAGAATATTATGATTAATTCATCTTATTTACCATCTAATGAATTGGTAAGCCAAATCAAAAATTTATCAAATAATCAAGTTATTTATGATGGAGATACAATCGTTGCTTTTTATAATTTAGAAGATCAAGAAGTTGACTTTGACGTATTTGAAACCATGCAATGTGAAGATTCTATTTTAAAAGTTGAGACAACCTGGGATATTTTCTCCAAAAATGCTGCTGCAATTATAGCTGATTTTGAGTTGATTACAGCCGGCAGAACTTCGGCGCAAATTCCAGAAAGAACGGAAGCATTTAATACAGATCAAATATTTATAGAAGAAGGAGCTCAATTACCGTCATGTATATTGAACGCGACCAACGGTCCAATTTACATTGGAAAAAATACCGAAATCATGGAAGGTAGTTTGGTGAGAGGCCCCTTTGCACTTTGTGAAGGATCAATTCTTAAAATGGGCGCTAAGATATATGGGCCAACGACTATTGGACCTTATTCTAAAGTTGGGGGTGAAGTTAATAATTCAGTATTTTTCGGGAATTCTAATAAGGCTCACGATGGTTTCTTAGGAAACTCTGTGATTGGAGAATGGTGTAACTTAGGTGCGGACACAAATAATTCAAACCTTAAAAACAATTATGCGGAAGTTCGTTTGTGGAGTTATGAGACTGAAAACTTTGCTAAGACTGGTCTACAGTTCTGTGGCCTCATGATGGGAGATCATAGCAAGTGTGGCATCAATACGATGTTTAATACCGGAACTGTTATTGGCGTAAGTGCTAATATTTTCGGTAGTGGATTTCCTCGAAATTTTATTCCAAGTTTCAGTTGGGGCGGAGCGAAAGGGTTTACTACCTATTTAACAGCGAAGGCTTTCGAAGTTGCTAATGTGGTAATGAGTCGTCGTGGGTTGGAATTCTCAGCGCAAGAATCCGCTATTTTAGAGCAGGTGTTTGAGCAGACTTCGGTTTATCGAAAGGATTAGTTTTTACGAACGTTTTTCACTTCTAACAGGTTGGT
>CAJIZJ010000021.1 GCA_905181825.1 uncultured Flavobacteriaceae bacterium | reverse complement strand
CCTTTTTGAACGGCTTTTTGCTTCACCACCACTTCGCGAAGGCCAGTGATTTACAATTAGATGAATCAAATCGCCCTCTAAGTAACCACTCACCAACAATTGATCTCTTGTATAGTCTCGTTTATCTCTCTTCACATCAAATAATTTCAACTCATGTGCACTCGTACTAATGGGAACAAACAATGCTTTTTGGTACATCAAAGCGACATCAATCCCACGTTCATCTGGGGAATCGTAGTGTATAATCCCATAGTCTTTAGTTAATAAAGCGGGATCATTGGCCAAATCTTCCACCACACTTCTGTTTTCAACTTCTGAAATTCCAATAATAGCAGGCGTATTTTTAGATACATCTGCTCCAATCTGTGAAATGACATGCGCCATATTTTTCACTTTTTTATTGTAAACCCCACTTCGATCAAATTTCAATTCCATTATTGGACTGGCTTCATCATACTTGTTGGGGTCATTAATGGTGTCAAAAAGGTTTTCTACGTTGTAAAATGCAATGGTGTGTACTTTAAACTTGCGCTTGTTTTGCGCTTCTGCAGTAGTGCCGAATGCAAAGGCAATTATAAGTGATAAAAAAGAAATTTTTAAATTTCTAATCGAGTGTTTATGTGTCATAGTCCAGTGTGTATAATTACTTGACTCAAAAGTATAAATTTTAAATTCAATAATGTAAATTTGCCTAACCAATTATCGAAAAACCAAAATAAATCATGAAACAAAATTGCATTATTTTTTTAATCGGTTTTTTATCGTACTTCACCGCCTTCGCGCAACAGACTGTTGTTAAGGGTAGTGTTAATGATTTAACATCAAATCAGCCCTTGGCTGGAGTTGTTATTACATTTGAAGGTGCGTTATTAAGCACAGATACAGATGCCTCTGGGGGATTTGTGTTTTCTTCTAATATTCCTTTAGGAGAACAAGTATTGAGCCTATCGAAAGATGGCTACATGGCTGCGCGCTACCCAATAGTTGTGAACGAAGGAAAAACACTTGACATTCAAGATATGATGATGTCTATAGATACTTCTATGGATGATTTATTTACCATTACCCTTTCGGATGATGAACTAAACGACGACACCAGTGGTGCTGACAATATCTCCGGATTATTATCCTCGTCTCAAGATGTATTTCAACGAGCTGCGGCTTTTGAATTCAGTTCTTCATTTTTTAGAGTTCGTGGACTCAATTCCGATAACGGAAATGTTCTCATGAACGGTATCGAAATGAACAAGATATATAACGGAAGACCACAATGGAGTAACTGGGGCGGGCTTAATGACGTGCTTCGTAATCAAGAACTGACTACAGGCTTAGCACCCTCCTCTTATAACTTTGGAGGAATCTTAGGAACCACTAACATTAACCTAAGAGCTTCTGAATACAGAAGCGGAGGTCGAGTAACGTATTCATCTTCTAACAGAAGCTATACCAACAGAGTCATGGCAACATACGCTTCTGGCTTGGTTGAAGGGGGCTGGTCTTACGCCTTTTCTTTAGGAAGACGTTGGGGAGATGAAGGCTTTCAAGACGGAACCTTTTATGATGCAAATTCATTTTTTGTTTCTGTTGAAAAGAAAATCAACGATAAGCATAGCTTAAACTTTACCGGGTTTTATACACCAAACAAGCGTGGAAAATCATCTCCAAATACGCAAGAAGTGTATGATCTAAAAGACATTAAGTATAACGAATACTGGGGCTACCAAGATGGTCAAAAACGCAACTCTCGTGTGAAACGTATTGCAGAACCTGTTTTAATGTTGAATCATTACTGGGACGTCACCGATAAAACAAGTTTAAACACCAATGTTGGGTACCAATTTGGAGAGCTCGGAAATAGCCGTTTGGATTATGCAGGTGGCGCAAACCCAAGTCCAGCCTATTACCAAGGCTTACCTAGTTACTTTTTGGCAGACAGCAACGGCCCAGATCTAGCAGGTGCTTACGATGCGTACCAAAATTTCACAGAAGGTGGGCAGATTGATTGGAATCGTCTTTATGACGCCAATGTTACCAATAACATTACAGGGGATAATGCAGCCTATGTGTTGTATGAAGACCGAAGTGACGACACACAATTATCCGTCAATACCATCTTAAATTCAGAAGTTTCTGAACATGTAACCTTAAATGCAGCTGTTAACTACAAGCGTTTAAAGTCGCATAATTTTGCTGAAATTATTGATATGTTAGGAAGTACTACAGGCTATTTAAATGTAGACTCTTTTGACCAAGTTCAGTTTGATTTGCTAAACCCAAACCAAATTGTTGGAGAAGGAGATACCTTTAGATATAACTACAACTTAGAGGCTAACATAATAAGCATGTTTGCACAAGCACAGTTCAATTACAATAAGGTAGACTTTTTCATAGCGGTAAGCAATACAAGAACAAGCTACCAAAGAGATGGGTTGTACCAAAGTGAAGTTTATCTAGACAATTCACTAGGTAAAGGCGAAAAAGTTGAATTTTCAGGTATCGGCGCTAAAGGGGGATTCACCTATAAATTTTCTGGAAAGCATCTATTAGTAGCTAACGCAGGTTACTTAACAAAAGCACCGACCATTCGTAATACGTTTTCTAATTCAAGAGATAACCATGCGATCGTTGGAGACCAATCTGGCTTTGGTATTACAGAAGAGAAAATAACGTCTTTTGATTTAAATTATATTTACAGATCTCCCACTGTAAAAGCAAGATTGACTGGATATTTTACCAAGATGCAAGATGCGAATGAAGTTTCGTTTTACTATGCAGACGGTATTAGTGGAGTTGATTCAGGTACAGCCTTTGTACAAGAAGTTCTT
>CAJIZJ010000020.1 GCA_905181825.1 uncultured Flavobacteriaceae bacterium | reverse complement strand
AATGTTTTTAGGATACCTGAAAGTTTACCACCACTCGATTGAAGTGCTGAAATAACGTTCTTAGCTGGAGATTGTAACAATCCAATGATGTCTCCAATAAGCTCTTCTTTAGATTTGATGTCTACTAACATATCCAATTGATCGTCACCAATGTAAACAGCTTCTTCGATGTAAGCTCCCTTAAGGAAAGGCTTATCCGATTTTTTTCTAAAAGCTTTGATTACTTTTGCTGGTGCGTTTCCAGTTTCAGAATACATTACTGAGGTATTACCTTTTAATATCGTTGGTAAATCTCCGAAATCTTTATCTGAAGCTTCCATTGCCTTTTCAAGCAAGGTATTCTTTACAACGGCTAAACGAATGTTTGCTTTGAAACATGCGCGTCGTAACGCTGAAGTAGTTGCTGCATTTAATCCTGAAATATCAGTCAAATATAAATTTGAATTCTCAGCTAATTCTGCAGTCAACACTTTGATTACTTTTGATTTTTCTTCTCTTGTCATAATAAAATTGTTTAACTACTTACTTTAGAATCCACAGCAATACTAGGGCTCATTGTGCTAGACATAAAAATGCTTTTCACATATGTTCCTTTTGATGATGTTGGTTTTAACTTCATTAAAGTTGTTAATAGCTCTTGAGCGTTATCTTGAATTTTGTCTGCAGAAAAAGAAACTTTTCCTATGGCTGCATGTACAATTCCAGTTTTATCAACTTTAAAATCTATTTTACCGGCTTTAACTTCTGTTACTGCTTTAGCAACGTCCATTGTTACAGTACCTGTCTTTGGGTTAGGCATTAAACCACGAGGGCCTAATACACGACCTAGAGGGCCTAATTTACCCATTACACTTGGCATTGTTATAATGACGTCAACGTCTGTCCAACCACCTTTGATTTTTTCAAGGTATTCTTCTAAACCAACATAGTCAGCACCAGCATCTGTAGCTTCCTGAGCTTTATCAGGGGTTACTAAGGCTAATACTTTCATATCTTTACCAGTTCCATGCGGAAGCGAAACAACGCCTCTTACCATTTGATTAGCTTTTCTAGGATCAACTCCTAAACGAACTGCTAAATCAACGGATGCATCAAACTTTGTGTTTGTAATTTCTTTCACTAAAACTGAAGCCTGTTCAAGACTGTAGATTTTATTCTTTTCAATTTTAGAAACTGCGTCCTTTTGCTTTTTTGTTAATCTTGCCATTTCAAATATTTTTGATTAATTGGGTGCTTCACCACCTTTAACAGTTATACCCATAGATCTGGCTGTTCCAGCTACCATTTTCATAGCAGAACCAACAGTAAATGCATTTAAATCTACCATTTTGTCTTCAGCAATCGTTTTAACTTGGTCCCAAGTTACTTTTGCTACTTTCTTTCTGTTTGGTTCGCCAGAACCTTTTTTTACTTTGGCCGCTTCTAATAATTGTACTGCAGCTGGAGGTGTTTTGATTACAAAGTCAAATGATTTGTCTTTGTAAACAGAAATAACCACTGGTAAAACTTTACCAGGCTTATCTTGAGTTCTTGCATTAAATTGCTTACAGAACTCCATGATATTAACTCCAGCAGCACCTAAAGCGGGTCCAACCGGTGGCGACGGGTTCGCTGCACCTCCCCTTACTTGTAGTTTGACTACTTTACCTAATTCTTTTGCCATTTTTTAAATTTAGTTTGATTCGTTATTATAAATTGGAAGCTATAAACTCGAATCTTAATATTTGTGTAACAATTATTAAATTTTATCTACTTGCATATAACTTAATTCTAACGGAGTTTTTCTTCCAAAAATCTTCACCATTACTTCAAGTTTGCGTTTTTCTTCGTTAATATTTTCTACTGTACCGTCAAATCCGTTAAATGGTCCGTCAATCACCTTAACTGTTTCTCCCTTAGTAAAAGGAATCGCAACATTTTGGTCTGCTTCTAATGAAAGTTCATCAACTTTACCTAGCATTCGGTTAACTTCCGTTTGACGTAATGGCACAGGCTCTCCCCCTTTGGTTTCACCTAAAAAACCGATTACATTTGTAATAGATTTAATAATATGAGGGATCTCACCGCTAAGGTTTGCTTGTATCATAATATAGCCAGGAAAATAAACTTTTTCTTTTTGAACTTTTTTTCCTTTACGAATTTGTATTACATTTTCAGTAGGCACCAATACTTGGTCTACAAAAGCTTCTAAACCTAAACGAGAAATCTCGTTTTCGATGTACGCTTTAATTTTGTTCTCTTGCCCACTCACTGCACGAACAACATACCATTTCTTTTCTTCTTTAGTCTCTACCATCGGTACGTATATTATTTGATCCAGTTAAAGTACAATTCAACAACACGAGCAAAAACAGTATCTACTCCCCATATAGCTAAAGAAAATACAATTGAAAAAACAGCTACAAGAACCGTAAGACTTTGTCCTTCAGTCCATGTTGGCCAACTAACATTGTTTTTAAGTTCTTCAAATGATTCTTTAACGTATTCTACTATACCTGCCATTGTGATTATTATTTATTGATTTGAGTCTATTCTTTTAATTGACTAATTTAGAATTGGGTCTCTCTTCACATTAACTTAGCACGGGTTGAGAGACTCGAACTCCCGACACCTGGTTTTGGAGACCAGTGCTCTACCAACTGAGCTAAACCCGTAAATACACGTTAAGGTATCTCGATAAATCGAGACACCTTTTTCATGTATTAGTCTAACAATATTAGTCTAAAATCTCAGTTACCTGACCTGCACCTACAGTTCTACCACCTTCACGAATCGCAAAACGTAGTCCAACGTGCATTGCAATAGTTTGAATTAAATCAACTTCTATTGTCAAGTTATCTCCAGGCATTACCATTTCTACTCCTGATGGTAAAGCAATGTTTCCTGTAACATCTGTTGTACGCACATAAAACTGTGGACGGTAATTATTATGAAATGGAGTGTGACGTCCACCTTCTTCTTTTTTAAGTATATAAACCTCAGCTTTAAATTTAGCATGTGGTGTTACAGATCCTGGCTTAGTAATTACCATTCCTCTAGAGATTTGAGATTTCTCAATTCCTCTTAATAAGATACCTGCGTTATCTCCAGCTTCACCTCTGTCGAGGATTTGACGGAACATTTCAATACCTGTAATTGTAGAGTTTAACTTCTGTGCTCCCATCCCAATGATCTCAACTGGATCTCCAGTATTTGCAATACCAGTTTCAATTCTACCAGTAGCAACTGTACCACGACCTGTAATTGAGAATACATCTTCAATAGGCATTAAGAAATCTTTTTCAACATCACGAACTGGTAATTCAATCCAAGTATCAACAGCTTCCATAAGCTCTAACACTGTATCAACCCACTTTTGTTCTCCGTTAAGAGCACCAAGTGCAGATCCAGATACTACTGGTCCATTATCACCATCATATTCATAAAAGTTTAATAAATCTCTCACTTCCATGTCAACAAGCTCTAAAAGCTCTTCATCGTCAACCATGTCAACTTTATTTAAGAATACAACCATTCTTGGAATACCTACCTGGCGTCCTAGAAGGATGTGCTCACGCGTTTGTGGCATTGGTCCATCTGTAGCAGCTACTACTAGGATAGCACCATCCATTTGTGCAGCACCAGTAACCATGTTCTTTACGTAATCGGCGTGACCAGGACAGTCAACGTGAGCGTAATGACGATTTTTAGTTGCATATTCTACGTGAGAAGTATTAATTGTTATACCTCTTTCTTTTTCTTCCGGAGCGTTATCAATTTGATCAAATGATCTTGCTTCAGAATAACCTGCATCAGCTAATACTTTAGTAATAGCAGCAGTTAAAGTTGTTTTACCGTGATCTACGTGTCCAATTGTACCAATGTTTAAGTGTGGTTTTGAACGATCGAAAGTTGCCTTTGCCATGTTTTAAAATTTATTCTTAGTTATATTAATATTTAGTAATCTATTATATTCAATTCATTTGTTCAAAAAGAGCCAATGACGGGATTTGAACCCGTGGCCTCTTCCTTACCAAGGAAACGCTCTACCCCTGAGCTACACCGGCCAAAAAAATAGAGCGAGAGACCGGGTTCGAACCGGCGACATTCAGCTTGGAAGGCTGACGCTCTACCAACTGAGCTACTCTCGCAATTTAATTTCAATCTATAAGTTTAAATGTGGGGAGAGCAGGATTCGAACCTGCGAAGACGTAGTCAGCAGATTTACAGTCTGCCCTCGTTGGCCGCTTGAGTATCTCCCCTCAATTTAAAATTATAATTCACTCTTTAAAAGAACTTGAGCCGATGGAGGGACTCGAACCCACGACCTGCTGATTACAAATCAGCTGCTCTAGCCAGCTGAGCTACATCGGCTTTTGTTAGTGTTTATTAGGCACTAAAAAGCCCGCTATTTCTAACGGACTGCAAATGTATATATATTTTTTATGTTTCAAAACATTTTTGAAGAAAAATATCATGAATTTTGACGTAATTTTTCTTTTCTTTTTTTTAGCTGTCTTTCCAATACATGAACTGCAACGTCAACTCCCTCTTCAAATGTTCTAAAAACCTTCTTAAAAGAGATAACATCACCAGGTATTGACAACTGAACTTCAAATATTTTATTGGCTTTATCTGAAGTGTTATCTAGCTTTAAATAAATAGCAGCCTTTATGATCTTATCATAAAACAAATCTAGTTTATCCATTCGTTTTTGAATAAAGTTAATTAATTTTTGATCCGCATTGAAATTAATAGATTGTGTTTCTACTTTCATATTATTCGTATTTAAGATTAAACATCGCAACTAAGAGAGCGTCCTAGGATGCGCTTTTTCATATACTTTCTTAAGCTCAGCCACGCTATTATGTGTATAAACCTGCGTAGCAGCTAAACTTGAGTGCCCTAAAAGTTCTTTAACTGAATTTAAATCGGCTCCATTATTTAATAAATGAGTCGCAAAGGAATGTCTAAGGATATGGGGGCTTTTCTTTACTTTAGACGATACCGTGTCAAAATAATTTGTGATCACCCTGTAAACAAGCTTCTCATAAACTTTAACCCCTTTTAAACTCAAGAAAAGCGCATTTGAATCCTTAACTAACTTTAGCTGAGAACGCTCATCTAAATAAGCTCGATGGGTTTTTATTACATTAGGTAGTAACGGAATAAAACGTTCTTTATTTCTTTTGCCTAGGACCTTAACTTGTCTCTGAGATATATCTACATCACTCAACTGAAGATTTACTAATTCTACACGACGCATTCCAGTAGAATAAAAAAGCTCAACGATCAACTTATCTCTAAGCCCCTCAAAACTATCCGTATCAATCCCATTTAATACACTAGCAATTTCTGTTTCAGAAAATGGAATCTGGAGTTTCTTACTCACCTTTAAAGCTTTGTGCTTTGTTAGTGGATTAAGTTCTATAGTCTCAATCTTTAGTAGAAACTTATAGTAACTATTTAAAGAGGATACTTTTCGATTAATGGTTCTATTGGTAACATTAGCACTTACCAACTCAACAATCCAGCTTCGGATTTGAGAATAATTAGCATCGGATACTTCTGAAACTGAAAACTCATTTGTTAAAAACAATTGAAACATTTCTATGTCTCTTTGATATGCCACAGCTGTGTGCTGAGAATATTTTTTCTCTAACAGTAAAAAATCAATAAATTTATTGACAGCCATTTGGTAAATATTAACTCTTACTAATATAGGGAAAATTTATAATTTTCTAACCGAAAACATAGGTTTTAAACGGCTGTACATCGACTTAATGCATTTACAAAAATATCCAATAGATACAGACCTAACTCAACCGGTAAATAATAGCAAGTAACAGTTACGATAAAAGTTTATTTTACTAGTTAAAATGAAAAAAGCACCCTAAAATAGGGTGCTTTTAAATTTAATAGTATTGAAAACTATAAGTTCTCAGCGTCTCTTAATCCTTGAATATATTGTGCTTTCTGGATTTGAGCTCTACGTTTAACAGATGGCTTTTCAAACTGCTTACGCGTTTGTAAAGAACGCTTCGTACCCGTCTTATCAAACTTTCGCTTGAAACGTTTCAGTGCTCTATCTATATTTTCTCCTTCTTTTATTGGTATTATTAACATAGTGTCTTAACCTCCCCTCTTTTAGATTTGAGTGCAAATATAAACTTAATTATTGTTTTGCAATAGTTATTTTAAAATATTTCTTGAGATGACAACTTTTTGAATTTCTGTTGTCCCTTCCCCTATGGTACATAGTTTTGCGTCTCTGTAAAACTTTTCTACAGGAAATTCTTTTGTATACCCATATCCACCATGTATTTGAACTGCATCATTCGCGATTTTAACACAGGCTTCACTAGCATATAATTTTGCCATAGCCCCTAGAGTAGTCACCTTAGCCCCTTTATTTTTCAAAAAAGCTGCTTTATGTAAGAGCAACTCTGAAGCTTCAATTTCAGTAGCCATGTCAGATAACTTAAATGAAATACCCTGAAAACTAGAAATAGGCTTTCCGAATTGCACACGCTCTTTTGCGTACTTTAAAGAAGCTTCGTAGGCTCCTTTAGAAATCCCTAGAGAAAGAGCCCCTATTGAAATTCGACCTCCATCTAAAATCTTGAGAGATTGTATAAACCCATCGCCTTCAGCACCAAGTAAATTATCTTTATGTACTCTGCAGTTATCAAACACTAATTCGGCTGTTTCACTAGCGCGCATTCCTAATTTATCTTCTTTTTTACCAGACGAAAAGCCTGGAGTTCCTTTTTCAATTACAAATGCGGACATTCCGTGAGAGTCTCCTTTTTCTCCTGTTCTGGCAATTACAACAGCAATGTCTCCACTACGACCATGTGTAATAAAGTTTTTGGACCCATTCAATACATAATGATCACCGTCTTTTATTGCTGTGGTATTCATTCCTCCGGCATCACTTCCTGTATTGTGCTCTGTTAATCCCCAAGCACCAATCCACTGTCCAGATGCTAACCTAGGTAACCACTTTTGTTTCTGACTTTCATTCCCAAAGTAATAAATATGTCCTGTACAAAGAGAATTATGAGCCGCTATGGATAGACCTATTGAAGGGTCTACTTTAGAAATCTCTTCAATAATTGCAATGTACTCATGATAACCAAGACCAGACCCACCGTATTCTTCGGGGATAAATATCCCCATAAAACCCATTTCCCCTGCTTTGTGTAACACATCCGCAGGAAAGTGTTGAGACTCATCCCATTCCATAATATGAGGCCTTATAAATTGTTCAGCAAATTCTTTTGCTGAATTAGCAATTAATTCTTGTTCCTCTGAATAATTAAAATCCATAGTTTATCTAATTAAGTGTCAAATATAATTTAATAATCTCTAACTTTTTAACAGGAAATCCTTTAACTTTTGTTAATTCATCAATAATCTTATAACCTTCCTTTAACATTCGCAACTCGATAATCTCATATGCCAATTCATAATCAATATGCTGAATAGTCACTAGCTGATCAACTGTTGCTGTATTTAAGCTAATTTTAAGATAGGTTCTAGGCGTTTTGACACTAAATTGTTTACGAATATTCTCGATTGTTTCAGGGGTTAAACCTCTGACGTCTTGCAGTTGAATATCCGAAATAAAACCTCCAATAAAAGAATCTCTTAATTTTATAATTCGGTTGGAGAGAACAAAACCAACCCCATAAACTTTTTGAAGCTCATTTACTGTTGTAATATTTAAGTCTATCTTATCTTCAAAAGAAATGGGCCTTTCTAAAGAAACAGAGGTTTTGTTTGAATTTTTAACCCAGTCCGGAAACTTAAAGTTTAGAGAAATTATATGTAGAAATGAATCAGACACCTTTGTAACGTTTTGAAATTCTTTTGCAGAGTTGATCCATTTATTTTGAGCTCTATACAATAGCAAACGGTTTATCTCTTTGGAATTCATACCTAGTTTATAACCCTTATAATCTGTTATAAAATTAGGGTTAAATGGATATATCTTAGGCGCTGACTTAATCTCATTTAGAACGATTTGTTGGGTTATCTCGTTTTGAAACTTCAAATACGATTCAAGATCAACTTGAAAGCCGTCATATCCGTTAGGTTTGGGAAATATAGACAGAACCTCTAAAAAAACAATCACTAATATTAAGCCAACAACCGCAAGGCGTTGTTGATTTGAAAAGTAGGTGTAAAATTTCATTTTGGAGCATGAGTTTTATTTTTTTATAGCGTCCATAAATCGGACAAGTTCTTTCTTAACTTTAGGCGCTAGGATAATAATACCTACCATATTTGGAACCATCATAGCAAAAATCATAGCATCAGAAAAACCGATCACCGAGCCTAAACTTGCAGCCGATCCAACAATAACAAATAAACAGAAAATGATTTTATATAGATATTCCATTTTCTTTGATCTACCAAATAAATAAGCCCACCCTTGGAAGCCATAATAAGACCAAGAAATCATGGTACTAAAAGCAAATAACACAACTGCTATAGTAAGTACATATGGAAACCAAGAGATCACTCCCTCAAATGCCGAAGAAGTTAAAAGGATTGCTTGTGCATCATTAAGACTTGAGTTTTCTGCAGCTACATTTCCTGTAATGATTAAAACCAAAGCTGTCATCGTACATACAACAACGGTATCTATGAAAGGTTCTAATAACGCAACTAATCCCTCAGATGCAGCATATTTGGTTTTAACAGCTGAATGCGCAATAGAAGCTGAACCAACTCCTGCCTCATTTGAAAATGCAGCGCGTTTAAAACCTTGGACTAAAACTCCTATTGCACCACCAGCAACTCCTTCAGGGCTAAAAGCCCCATTGAATATTTGAGCAAATGCGTCTCCAATCATGGTATAGTTAGAAAGAATTACGAACAAAGAAGCTGATACATATATAACCACCATAAATGGTACAATTTTATCAGTTACTTTGGCAATTTTTTTAATACCTCCAATGATGACAATTCCAACAAGGACAGCCATTACTAATCCAAATAACCAACCTTTACCGTGAAGAAAAGAAGCTTCTCCCCCAGTAATATTTTCAACAAGTTGAAAAGCTTGGTTTACTTGGAACATATTTCCACCTCCAAAAGAACCTCCAATAACAAAAACCGCAAACACTACGGCTAATACCTTCCCTAACTTTTCAAGACCTTTTGACTTTAGTCCTTTAGTTAGGTAATACATTGGACCTCCGTAAACAGTGCCATTTTCATCAATATCTCTATATTTAACTCCTAAAGTACATTCCACAAACTTAGATGCCATCCCTAAAAATCCTGCTACAATCATCCAAAAGGTAGCTCCAGCACCACCAATGGATACGGCAATTGCAACTCCTGCGATATTCCCTAGACCTACGGTAGCTGACAAGGCTGCTGTGAGCGCTTGAAAATGTGTTACCTCTCCTTCAATGTCTTCAATAGCGGCAGTTTCAATAGCATCTCCGCCAGAAGTTGCATCTCCTGCAGCTGGTAAACTTTCATGATGGTCTAAGTCGTCATACTTCCCTCTAACAATATTGATAGACGTGATAAAACCTCTAAAATTTATAAAATTAAAATAAATGGTAAAATAAGTCGCTCCTAAAATTAGCGGGAATAATACCCAGAAAATTTGAATGTTTTCAGAAAACGGTATTTTATAAAAAATGAAGTCGACAAACCACCCCGTTGCATTACCAAATTTTTCATCGATAATTTGGTCAATTCCTTTGTCTTGAGCAAAAGAAATAAACGGTAAGATTAAAGCAATAACAGTTTGAATATATGTTTTCATAGAATATAATTACAGTCTTAGTTAATTTGCCAACAATATGGGGAAAAAAAATGAGTTAATAAAATTAGAAGACGATTTTTGAAATCGCAACGACAAGATTACTAGATGTTAATATTATAGGTAGAATTAAGATTCTGGATTTGTTCTGGACGTCCTAAAACAATCACTTTAGAATTTGGTGCCAATTTTTGACTTGCCTCAGGATTAATTACGTATTCTCCAGACTCACTCTTGTATCCTATAACGCTACATCCAGTATTTTTTCGTAATTGTAAATCTTGAATAGTTTTAACAGTCGATGTATCATATAATTTTTCAACTGCTATTTCTTCAATATTTATACTACTACTCCCAACTATGGAGAGGTTATCAACAAACTCCAAAAGGTCAGGAACAACTACTAAAGAAGCCATATGATCACCACCAATATTATCAGGCAAAATCACATTATTAGCCCCCGCTAATTTAAGCTTACTATTAGAAGACTCGTTAGATGCACGACTAATGATTCGCATTTTTGAATTCATTTGACGCGCTGAAAGAACCACAAAGACATTATCTGAATCATTAGGTAAAGCCGAGATCAAACACTCTGCATGTTCAATGCCAGCAAGCTGAAGGACCTCATCTTCATTGGCATTCCCCCAAACAAAAAGAATCTTATCATTTTGATGTTTTTCTATCAATTCTTTGTTAGACTCAATCACCACAAAAGAACGCTTATGCATTAGTAATTTTTTTGCTGCTTGTTTTCCATTTCTCCCAAATCCACATATAATTACATGATTGGAAAGAGAATCAATTTTTTTTTGCATTTTCTTCTGTTTTAGTTCGGCAAGATTGTTTTTTGAAATTATATATTCTGTAATAATTTTAAATGCATAACCAACAATCACAACACTGGTTAATATAAGAAATACTGTAAATATTTTAGCTTGTGGATCTAAGGGATGAACCTCTCCAAATCCAACAGTAGTCACCGTAATCACAGTCATGTAGATTGCATCAACCCACGAATAATTAGACATTACTCTAAAACCAACGACTCCAATAAATAAAAGTAATATCAATAAAGCTATTGCGGTTTCTATTTTGGATCTAAAAAATTTTAAAAAAGGACTCTCCATAGGCTATATATCAAAAACAGAAGTTCTCTTAGTGTATATCAAATCCTTTATACGAATCCAAAAAGCTAGAAAAAGATAAAAAGCAAACCCAAAGCCAAGTGTCACAAACGTTAAGTAAATAAATGAGGTTCTAACAACTTTAGCACGCATACCAAATCTATCGGCGATTCGCTGACAAACATAAAATCCATATTTTTGTAGATATAAAAGAAAGCTGTAAAATAATTTCATACTGCAATTTATGAATTTCGATTCAAAAGGGCACTACCAATCGCACAATGAAGACATTTATTTTTTGAACAATAATTTGATTTTAATTGGATAAGAGCTTGGGAATCTAAAGCTGTTTTTCTAAACTTGTAAAGTAAATGAAACCTATTTACAACACTGTTTTGCTCCATAGGAATCTTTTGAACAACTGCAATAACATCTTCTAATTGTGACTGTCGATTAATTTTATTAAAGGCAAATTTAAGAGGGACAATGCTGTTAATAATTAGCAAATTAATAAATGGCCTTGTCAAACTTTTGGTGACCGGTTTGGATGTTTTTTCAAAAGTATAATGTGTCTTCCAAAACTCAGATGTTGATCCTTCAAAAATAGTATGTAATTCCTCTAAAGTTCTAGCCTCAATAATTTTTGAGAATAAATTTGAATGTCTACTGTACAAATTGGCTAATTGAGCTAATCTTATGGTTGGGAAATTAGGGGGACGAAGTCGAAAAAAACGTACAGGGAAAACTCCTTTAGTTGGTAATGAAAATTTATTTTTTAGAAACGCATAAACTCTTTTAAGTTCTGAAACATATGTGTGTTCAGCAGTTGTTTCAAGAAGCCCTGACTGACCTAACAGCAATGCCTCCAAAGAATGAGGGTCATGTTTAACTTTTTGAATTACCGAAAAATCAATTGATTTAGATATATTTAAAAATGCCTCTCCATTTACCTTTAGCCCAAAACTTTTGGCTAATTGCCAAAACAAAACCGCCTCCCAATTGTATTTAGAATCTGAAAGCTGACTTTCAACCCCTAGATACTTTGCCTCTAAGCGTTCTAAGTACAAACGTTCCATCCAATGGTTAATAGTAAAAGCATCCACTGTAGTAATAGAATCCTCACAGGGTATCCATTTCTTTTTTTCATGGATTAAAGCTTTGTAGTTACGTAATGTATGGGGAAGGATGAAGTGTTTTAGTTCCAGCGTTGGAATGGGCGTGTTATCCTTTCTAAAAACCTCTATATTGTGATCCCAAACTACATGTAAAATGACATTGTCATAAGCAGCATCTGTTTCGTGATTATGAACATACCAGTCGGAAGACTTGACGTGTATTTCAACGTTACCAGCCCAAAGTTGGGTATCTATAGTAAGCAGTGCATTAAAAAAATCGGGCCCAGAATTTAAATTCGGCAAGCCAACTGCTTTAAGAGTTATAGGCTCCTTAGTAGTTGTTTTTAACGATTTGAGGGTCATTTTTTTATGCTGCCAGACATAGTGTAGGAAGTCTTCTTGCATTCATACAATGTAGGAATTAGTTTTTAAGATCCCTACTTTTAATAAGAAATATATTAATCTATATATCCCATTTCGCGCATCCAATCATCATTAAACATTTTACCAACATAGCGAGTTCCATGATCATGAAATAAAACGACCACGACGTCTTCAGGTTTGAAATGTGATTTTAACTGAAGAAGCCCTTTAACAGCCGCTCCAGCAGAGTTCCCTAAAAACATCCCTTCTTCTTTAGCTAAACGCTGTGTATAAACAGCAGCATCTTTATCTGTTACTTTTGTAAATCCGTCAATCACTCCAAAATTAACATTCATTGGGAGGATATCTTCGCCAATACCTTCTGTGACATAAGGGTAAATCTCATTTTCATCAAAGATTCCCGTTTCATGGTATTTTTTAAAAACACTTCCATAAGTATCAATACCCCATATTTTAACATTCGGGTTTTTCATTTTCAGATAACTTCCAACCCCTGAAATTGTTCCTCCAGTACCAACTCCTACTACAAAATGAGTTATTTTACCATCTGTTTGTTCCCATATTTCTGGACCTGTACTTAAAAAATGTGCCTTACAATTACTGGGATTATCATACTGATTAACATACCAAGAGTTTGGTGTTTCTTCAGACAAACGCTTGGAGACTGAATAGTAGGAACGTGGATCTTCTGGCTCAACTGAAGTTGGACAGACAACCACCTCAGCACCAACTGCACGTAAAATGTCCATTTTTTCTTTTGACTGCTTATCAGCTAAGACAAAAATACACTTATACCCTTTAATAATTCCAGCCAAAGCGAGTCCCATTCCTGTATTACCAGAAGTCCCCTCAATAATGGTACCTCCTGGCTGAAGTCGACCATCGGCTTCTGCATCTTCTATCATCTGTAATGCCATTCTGTCTTTGACAGAATTACCAGGGTTAAAAGTTTCATACTTAGCCAACACCAAACAAGGCAAATCTTTAGTTAGCACATTCATTTTAACTAAAGGCGTATTCCCTATTGTTCCTAATATATTTTCGGCGTATTTCATAGCTGTAAATTTGATGTAAAATTACATTAAATTTCTGGGCTTACAAATGCGTGATTAAGAACTTTTAATTGAACTTAATGGCTTTAATCGGAGATATTTTACTGATGATAAATGAAGGAATTAATAACATTAGAATACATAAAACGAAAGTCATTACGTTAAGTAGGACTACGTACGTCCAGTCTAAATAAACTGGAGCCACAGTCACATAATAAACCGACGGATCTAAGGTTAAAAATTGAAACTGTTTCTGAAGAAATAAAACACCTAAACCAATTAAATTTCCCCAAAATAATCCGCAAAAAATAAGGTAAGAAGCATTATATAAAAACAACTTTCTAATACTCACATTACTACTTCCTAGAGCTTTCAAAATACCTATCATTTGAGTCCGCTCTAATATTAAAACCAATAAGGCTGTAATCATATTAATAGCTCCTACAAAAATCATAATAGCTAAGATGATGTATATATTGGTTGTAAAAATAGGAATCCACTCAAAAATGGTAGCATACTTTTGCTTAACAGTCAACGTATTAAGTGTAGAAGGGGTTTGAGCATACACCTCATTCCCTAGCCGATCTAAGTCATTATAATTCGAAATAAAAACTTCAAAATTACCGATTTGATCTTTTGACCATCTATTTAAACGCTGCACATGATTGATGTCGCCAATAATATAGGTTTTATCTAACTCTTCAAAGCCTGAATTAAAGACACCTACGATCGAGTATTTCATGATGCTTGGCGCTTTACTAGAGTCTGATTTCATGAAATACATCTGAAAACTATCTCCAACAACAAAGCCCAAACGATCCGCTAAATACGTTGAAATTAAAACCTCACTACTATATTTTTGAGTATAAACGGGGAGACGCCCCTCAACTAAGAAGTCTTTAAAGTAACGCCAGTCATAGTCAGATCCAACGCCTTTTAAAAACAAACCTTCGAAATCTGTATTGGTTCTAATTATTCCAAATTTATTGGCAACTGCTTGTATGTGTGATACGCCAGCAACCGTAGTAAATTCAGGATAAAAATCTTGGTTTATTGAAATAGGCACTTGGGCCCCCTCAGATTCATTACTATCAAAATTAGAAATACTTATATGTCCATTAAAAGCCACTGCTTTGTCGCGGATTTTCCGCTCCAAACCAATTCCAGTAGCAATAGCAATCAACATCACAATAATACTAATTGCAATTGCTGCAATTCCAATTTTTATTATTGGTGCCGATACACTACTTTTATAGGACTTATTTCCTATAATACGTTTGGCTAAAAAATACTCGTAATTCAAAATTTATAAATGCATTTAAATTTTATCAAAAATACTGTTTTATTATTTGTTTTGACACTTCTTTCATGTAGAAACACTTCTAACTCACAATCTTTAGAGGTTAATGAGTCTCCCATCATTTTAGGAGCTCAACAAACAGAACGCTACCTACCGATTTTAAAAAATAAAAACATAGGAATTGTGGCCAATCAAACCTCTGTTATTTTTAAGGCTATAGGCCACACTCATTTGGTAGATTCATTACTAAAATTAAATATAAAGGTTAAAAAAGTTTTTGCTCCTGAGCATGGTTTTAGAGGCACAGCCGATGCAGGTGAGTATATAAAAGATGGAATAGATGCTGGAACTGGCATTCCTATTGTCTCTTTATACGGCGAAAATAAAATTCCTGATGCAGCTATTTTAACCGACTTAGATATCGTTATTTTTGATATTCAAGATGTAGGGGCTCGTTTCTATACGTTTTTATCTACCCTTCATTACATGATGGAAACATGCGCTAATTTAGGTATTACTGTCTTGGTATTGGACCGTCCAAACCCAAACGGCCACTATGTAGACGGTCCTACTTTGGATCTTCAACATACTAGTTTTGTAGGAGTGCACCCTGTCCCTGTTGTGCATGGACTGACAGTCGGAGAATATGCCCAAATGATTAATGGAGAAGGTTGGCTAAAAGAAGGCGTAAAATGTGACTTAAAGGTGATTCCTCTTCATAACTACACCCACTCAACAACGTACCAACTTCCTATCAACCCATCCCCTAATCTTCCAAACTCAAAAGCAATCAACTTATACCCAAGTTTATGCTTTTTTGAAGGTACTAATATGAGTATGGGGCGGGGAACAGAAAATCAATTTCAAGTTATTGGAAGTCCTTATTTGAAAGGCGACTTATATAATTATAGTTTTACACCTAGTCCTAATATTGGCGCAAAGTACCCGGTTCACAAAGGAGAAATTTGCAAAGGACTCAATCTTCAAAATCTAGCTCGATTAGATTTTATTGAACTCAAATGGCTTGTTGATGCTTACCAAAACACTTCTGACAAAACAGTGTTTTTTAATCCCTTTTTTACCAAACTGGCTGGTCAAGAGTTACTACAAAAAAAAATTGAAAGTGGCTGGACTGCTCAAGAAATTAGAGCGAGTTGGAAAAGCGATTTAGAACATTATAAACTAATTAGAGCTCCTTACCTACTATACCCGTTGTAGGCTTTCTAAACCCCTGAAATGGCTGTCTCAACAATTGCATTAAGTTATTGTTTTCCGCTTCATTTGGAAAGGTATCAACTCCATACACTATATGTTCTCGCTCCATGTACATATAGGTTCCCAACAAACGATCCCAAATAGAAAAAATATTTCCATAATTAGCATCTGTATAGGGCAATTGATAATGGTGATGAATCTTATGCATATCTGGAGATATAAAGATAAAACTTAGCACATAATCTAATTTCTTTGGCAGCTTGATGTTAGCATGGCTAAACTGAGTGGCTACAAGAGATATTGACTGGTATAGCATCACAATACCTATAGGGGCACCAATAATAAAAACTCCAGCGAGCGTAAATACATAACGAATGACACTCTCCAAAGGATGGTGACGGTTTGCTGTTGTGGTGTCTACCTTATGATCTGAATGATGAACCAAATGAACCATCCAAAGTGGTGGCACTTTATGTTCTGTAAAATGAGGTAAATACGCACCTACAAAATCCATGAGGAGAACTCCTAAAAAAATATACAACCAAAATGGTATATCAGGAAGCCAGTTTAGAACACCAAAATCATTAACCGATACCCAATCGGCTGTACTAAGCAATAAAAAAGCTAACATAAAATTAATTATAATGGTGGTAAGTGTGAAAAATAGGTTTGGAAACGCATGTCTCCATTTGTTATAGCTAAACCTAAACAGTGGCAAAGACCCCTCTAGGATCCAAAAAAACGTTAATCCCCCAACAAGTATTCCACTACGGTGTAAAGATGGAATTGTTTCGAAATAATTAATAATCTGTTCCATAAGCGCCTCTATATTATATAAATATACTTATTTTAATTTTGCTCTTAACGCTTCGACTATATTAAATGTAGCTGGACAGATTGATACATTTTTAAGAGTAAGGTCTGCTATTTTTTCAAAGTTTTTACGATTGGTATGTGGGTATTCTCGACATGCTTTAGGCCGGATGTCGTAAATATTGCAGCTGTTATCCGAAGCTAAGAAAGTGCAAGGGGATGATTTTAAAACATAATCCGCATCGGCGTCTAAATTAAGATAGGTATCAATAAATTGCCTTGTTTTGACTCTAAAGGATTTTGAAATACGCTCTATATCTTTATTAGTAAAAATCGGACTGGTTGTTTTACAACAGTTAGCACACTTAAGACAGTCTGATTTTTTAAACTCCGATTCGTGGAGTTCCTCCATAATGGAATCGAGTTTTTTAGGAGTTTTTTTTCTAAGCCTAATAAAAAAGGCTTTATGCTCCTTTTGCTTATCTTTGGCTTCCTTGGAAAGGGATTTTAATTGGTCTTGCATACTGCAAAACTAAGAATAAATAGCTCAGTATAATGAAAGATGTATTTGGAACTGCCATTTTAGATTATCAACTCGGAAACTACTCTGAAGACTTAGTAACCTCAACTAGCATTTCTGTATCAGATACTTTGCCTATTCCCTATTTATTTAGAAACTATTCAGACATGCCTTCACTTGAGCAAACAGCCTTAAAGCTATCTAAAGGTGCTGTACTTGATATTGGTTGTGGAGCCGGAAGCCATAGCCTATATTTAAAATCAAAGAGTTTAGAAGTGAAATCAATTGACATCTCACAAGGGGCTATTGAAGCCTGTCGTTTGCGCGGAATAACCCAAGCATATTTGTTAGATGTGATGGACGAAACAAACACCTTTGATACCTTATTGTTGTTAATGAATGGGTCTGGAATTTTCCAGTCCTTAGCACATACTCCTTTTGTTTTAAGCCATTTAAAAACTCTTTTAAATCCTGATGGGCAAATTCTAATTGATTCTTCTGACATTAAATACATGTACGAAGAAGAAGATGGAGGTTACTGGATGGATACTACCAAAGACTATTACGGCGAACTAGAATATACAATTCGTTATAAAGACCAAGAAGTAACCTTTAGCTGGATGTATCTTGATTTCGAAAACCTAAGAATAGCATGTGATCAGGTCGGGTTAAAATGCGAATTAGTAGAAGAAGGTCCTCATTTTGACTTTCTAGCAAAACTAACCTTGGCTTAAAAGTCAAATTTATAACTGGCACCTCCCAAAATCTGAAATCCCTGAACTGAATAATGATTCCAACGTTTATAGTTTGCATTAGTCATATTATTGACTTTCAGAAAGGCACCCCACTGGGTTGAGATTTGGTAATCTAATTGCACATTTGCATCTAAAAAAGCATCTAAAGATTGATTTGCTGTAATCGTACCTGGAATTAATAGACCCTCAAAATGGGTCGTATCTTGTCTAGAGCCATAATAAAATAGATTCCCACCAAATAACCATTTATCAGAAATTTTATAATCTAAAAACAGAGACGCTTCAAAATCAGGTAAATTCCAAGCTGTTGGCTCCAAATCACTTGTATACTTATAGAGATTCCCTTTCAATCTCATATTTAATTTTTGGGTCATATCAAACTCTAAAGTTCCTGAAGCGTTAAAAATATCAATATCATCATATACTATTCCAAAGGAATTCCCTTGATTGTAGTTAGTAAGTGATGAAAGGTTCATAATGGTATTGGAACGAAAAAGCGCTTTATTATTTTGTTTAGAATAACTTCCGTTTAGGTCGTATGCTATGGATTGAGACAATTTCCCTTTAGCCCCAATGATTAACTCATAAGTAGTTGAGCTTGAACGGATCTCAAGAGTAGGAGATATAAATGGATTAATTTGTGCGAAATCAGAATACGAGTTTTGATTCAAGCCTCCTTTAAGGCTGGCATAAGCTATCAAAATAGAATTGACCACAGAAAAGCTAGCTTCTATATTGGGATAAATATAAAATTTATTTACATCTCTGTTGGGATCTGTTAAGAAAGCCGCTCTAAGCCCAAATGAAACAGCTAAATCTCCTTGAAAGTATTTGTAGGATGGCGTTACTGAAAAGAGGGTGTTCCCATAATTATTCCGCTCGGGAATCAGGTCGCTCTGATTAAATTTTCCATTTAAATAATCAATACTTAGATCAGAAGTAATCGATTGGTTGAACACATTAAATTGTAGGCTTGATTCTGCCTTAAGTCGATATTCTTGAGAACTATAGGCATCTGAAAATCGTTGAAAATCAATCCCTCCCGTTTGAAAAACCCCTTTTGTAAACTGTACGTCACTGGATAAAGACAACGCAGAATAAACTTGCTTAGAATCTATCGGGACCAATGTTATGAATGGGAGTCCATACCAATTAATTGATTGTCGTTCATAGGCAACATCTGTATTCCAAACAAAAGCCTTTAATGCTTTGGTATAATTAACCTGAACCTTATTATTTGAAAACGTATCTTCCAGCTGTATACCGTCAATACCGCCTTGCGACGAGTGGTGCTCCATATAGCCTCCTAAAGCCTCTCCTCTACTAATTTTGTGATTGAGGTATAAGTTTCCTAACACAGTACCGTAATTCCCAATCCCTAACGAAGCATAATTCTGAAATAATTTATTTTTCCTAGCTCTTACTATCCCTAAAGAATTTCCTTTTGCAGGGATGAATGTAGAAGCTACAGGAATGGAGAAAATTGTGTATTTGACACTTTTTAGAGATTTATCAGAAATACTCATTCCCGGAGATTGCTTTAATTTAAAAGCATCTGATATTTTGGGGGTATATGGTTTGACAATAGTTACTACCTGTGTATCTATAGAGTCTTGTGAGCGAGACTGTGACGTTTGTGATTCTATGTTTTGAAACGAAAACATAACGATCAAAACAAATAATAGACTTAAATAATATTTGAATTTAGTATTCATAATTCTAGTTTTCATTTTCTATACTCGTTTCTAATGATGAGTTTGTCTTAGCTACTTCTAATTTAATACGCTCAAGCTCTAGTTGCGCTTCGTCTACGACTTCCTTGAAGTCTGCGAAATTTTGACTTATATTTTCTAAAATATAAGTCGCTTGGAAATCGTCTCCAAGAGCATGAAAATTCTTGGCCATAACAATAAGACCTTTAGAGGCAAAATACTTATGACTAGAAAAGTTTTTAATCAATATTTGAACACTTTGGTTAGACGCTTCAAAAGCACCATCTATATAGCTAAAATACGCCTCATAATACTGTGCTTCTGCTCCCATTTCGCCAGTGGCTATTGACTTAACCTGTTGGTAAGCCGCTCGAGCTTTCATTTCTTCATTAGTTTGCATTGCTGCTCTGGCTATAATAATATAGGCATCGCTTTTAATGTAAGAGTCTGTTTTAGAGTTTTTAAGAATCATTTCTGCATAACGAATAGCTGCGTCAAAATCATTAAATCGAAAATTGACTTTCATTAAGTTGGATTGCGCATACAATCTATTTTGAGGATTTCTTGCTTCTGTGTCTAATCTTAGTAAAATAACTAATGCTTCATCAAAAGCTTCTGACTCTAATAAGATTTCTGATGTTTTAAATAGTGCTGTTTCTGTAAACTCACTAGGGGCTTGACTACACACATATTGATAGTGTGGGAGAGCATTGGCAGACAAAGTAGCCTTGTAGTACAATTCTGCAAGGTAAAAATGAGCTTTTAAAAGCTGTTTACCATTTGGAAAACTAACTATATACCCATTAAATAATTTTATAGCTTTATTGGTATTGCTGTCTAAATATTGTTTTTCTGCAGCCTGGTAGGTCGCTGATTCTAACTCAGAGTCAGTAACACGTGCATAATCTAACGACTTTACCCAAATCGCATAGGAATCGACCTGACCAAGGTCTATATAAATAGACCGTGACGAACTAATGGCCTGGAAAGCTTCTGCTGTTGAAGGATATCCAACTGCCACAGTATTAAAACTACTAAGAGCAGCTGTAGTATTGTTTTGATTGTACTCTATCAACCCCTTACGTAACAAAGCCTTAGAAACTAAAGTACTGGAAGAATAGCTAGAGATTAATTCTTGATACTTCTGTATGGCTTTAACAGGGTTTGATTGATTTGCATATGAGTTAGCTAATTCAAAAAGTGCTTGATCTTTTAAATATGACGATTTGTAGTCCATCACTTTGTTTAACCCTTTAATTTTATTTTCTGTTTTACCAAGGAACCCATTACTAACGGCTATTTGAAAAGTCGCATAGTCTAATTCAATTTTATTTATATCTAAAGCTGATTGGTAGGCCTCAATAGCTAAGCTATATTTAGCAGTCACGAAATAACAGTCAGCCGTTCTTAAGAACGCATCGCTAAGAACAACCACATCTAATGGCTTATCGTTTATAAATAAATTGAAATACTTAATAGAATTCTCGTACTGCTTTTGCTTGAAATAAGTATATGCTATATTATAGTTTAAATTTGTGTATTCTTCTAGTTGACCACTTATTGGCAGTTGATTAAAATCTTTGAAATTTTCAAGGGCCATGTTGTAATTTAATAATTGATACGCTACTTCAGCACTCCAATATATGGCTCTTGCATAAATAATTGGATCTAAAGAAACTGTAAGCGAACTATCCAATAGGGCAATAGATTCTGAGTAATTAGCTTCATTATATAATTCTAATGCTCTGAAAAATGTAACTTTCTGATAAGCTGCTTTATGAACAGGTTTAGATTTATTAGTCAATAGCAACAAAGCTTCTTTATAATTGTTGGAACTAATATAAGAGTCAATTAGTAACGATTCTACTTCTGTTTTAAACGCTGATTTAGGAAATAGTTTTAAAAATCGAGATAAAACTTCGGGAATAGACTGGTACGGGTTGCCAATCTCATAGCTTAATTTGGCGTAATTTAGCCAAGCATCTTCTTTAATATTGGGAATGAAATCCATTTCAGAAGCATTTTTAAAAGCATTTAATGCTGCTTGTTTTTTATTCAAATTGATATAACATTCCGCTAAGTGGTAATATGCATTTTGAGCAATGGAATTGGAACCGTCAATTATTTTATTAAATTCATTTATGGATTTTAGGTAATCATTCTGTTTGTAAAACGCATAACCTAATTGATAAAAGTCAGTGTGACTCCAGCGTCCCTTTTGCCCCTTATAGGCTTCTAAATAAGGAATTGCTTTAGCATACATCTGAAGATTGAAGTAACTTTCACCAATAATTTTGGAAAGCTCAGAAGCTTTCTTCCTACCCCCTTTTTCAATGATTGCTAACGCTAATTCAATTGCCATTTCAAACTTACCTAATTTAAAATTTAAGTCTGCTTTGTAATAGGATAAGTTGTCTTTGTAGGCTTCGTTATTTTCTAGTTGGTCAAAGTAGACTGATGCTTGACTATAATCATCTGTTTCATAGGCCATAAATCCAATATAATATTTGGCTTGTACGCCATAAGATTGAGTTAACTCAACCTTTTGAAGATTTAATTTGGCTTTTTCATACTTCTTAAGATTATAAAGGCTATACCCGTAATTGAAATGAAAAGAATCCATATTTGATTTACCAAGAGAGCTTATGTCTACCTTTTTATACCACTTACGAGCATAGGCATATTTGGCATTATCAAAATAATAATTTGCTATATCAAAATATGCTGAATTACGCTTGGTACTAGATGGGTAATCTCTTACAAAAGACTCCACAAGAAATTCTGCATTTGACTGGTTAAGCCTAACGGCGCAATTGGCTATATAATAACTTGCATTGGATTTTAAAAAAGAATCTGATGTATGGGTTTCTACAGATTTAAAAATAAGCTGAGCAGACTGAAATTGCTCTGCATTATATAGCGAAAGTGCTGAACTATAACTTACCGATTCATTGGAATAAATGGCTGATTTCTGAGCGACACAAAGGGAGGAGAAAAACACAAAAAAAAGTTGAAATAGTAATTTCATAGTGTTCATAGATATAAAAATTTATTCATTCAAATATAAAATATATACATATGATAACGAGAAAAATAGGTCTAAATTATACACTAAATGTAATTAAATCAGAACCTAAGCGTTTAATATAAAGTGATGTTTGATAATTGAATCAAATAGTAATACTTTTATAAAAATATTTTTACAAAAAACCAATGTCAAATTCAGTATTAAAATTACAAGACGTTTCTATTTCACAAAACAGCAATTTAATCTTGAATCAGATAAATATTGATGTTAAGGAAGGTGAGTTCGTATATCTTATTGGAAAAACAGGTTCTGGAAAGAGTAGTTTATTAAAAACACTATATGGAGACCTAAAATTAACCAATGGTAGTGGCTCAATTGTTGACATGGATTTAAAAACAATGAAAGAAAAGGATATCCCTTTTTTGAGGCGCAAGCTTGGGGTGGTATTTCAAGATTTTAAATTATTGAATGAACTAACTATTAATGGAAATCTAGAGTTTGTCTTAAAAGCGACTGGATGGAAACAAAAAGAGCTAATAATGGCTAAGGTTGAAGAGGTTCTGAAAAAGGTTAACATGCATACAAAAGGCCATAAGTTCCCTTATGAACTTTCTGGTGGTGAGCAACAACGCGTTGCTATAGCGAGAGCCTTATTAAATGACCCTAAATTAATTTTAGCTGATGAACCTACAGGAAATTTAGACCCACAAACTAGTGTAGAAGTCATGCAGGTCCTGCTTGAACTTAATAAAAAAGGTCATACTATTTTCATGGCAACTCACGACTATGCTTTGATATTGAAATATCCGAGTAAAACACTCAAATGCGAAGACTCTAAAGTTTTTGAGGTAGTTCAACGAAAAAACTAACCATGCTTTCTATACTTATCCCAACATATAATTACAATGTTGAAGCATTAGTAGCTGAACTGCACCAGCAGGCAACTGATTGTAAGATAGATTTCGAAATTATTATTGGAGATGATTTTTCAAATCAAACGATTTATAATTCCTCTAACTTAATAAACTCAGAGCTCATTAAACTACATCGCAGCTCCGCCTCTGTAGGTCGAACTGAAATGCGAAGACTATTAAGCAAGAAAGCAAAATACAACTGGTTGTTGTATATTGACTCGGACATGCTTCCAAGTGAAAAAAATTACATTAAAAAATATATAGAGAACCTAACAAAAAACCCACACATTAAAGCCTTTTTTGGTGGGTATTCCTATTCAAAGCATTACCCTCACAAGGAACGATTAAGATTCAGGTATGGTATGAGTAGAGAATTTAAATCTGCGAAAGACCGCAAAAATAACCCCTACAGAAACATCTACTCAGGAAACATGTTAATTTATCGAGAAAGCTTTGAGCTTACAAACATAGCACTTGATAACCGTTATGGACTAGACTTGGCATTTAGTCGTGAACTAGAATGCCAAAACATTGCTTTTAAACACCTTGACAACTATACAAATCACATGGGGATTGAGGACAACAGCACCTTTCTTTTGAAATCGAAAGAGGCTTCAAAAACAATACGACATTTGTATGACCAAAATTTGATTAGCTCAAGACACAGTAAATTAGTGTGGACTTACAAATTCATAGAAAAACTACATTTGACAAAAGTAATAGAACTAAAAGGAAGGCTTTTAAATCCTTTAATGTCTTGGATGTTAATTAACTTTAAATCTCCACTAATTACTTTAGACTTCTATAAATTTTATCACTTTTGTAAGAAATAAATTAATGCCTTTAATTTCAATAGTAATTCCTCTGTATAACAAAGAACGCTTCATAAAAGAAACGTTAGACAGCGTCTTTAATCAATCTTTTACAGACTATGAAATCATCATAGTTAATGATGGATCCACCGACAGTAGTGTTTTTATTGTGAACGCTATTGGAGATCAACGAATCACTGTTTTATCAAACCAAAATAAAGGCGTTTCTCATGCCAGAAACTTTGGAATATCTAAGGCTAACTCTGATCTAATTGCGTTGTTAGACGGAGATGACTTGTGGGAGCCAAACCACTTGGAAAATCTTTACAACTTATATGAGAAATTTCCAGATTGTGGATTATATGCTACAGCCTATAACAAGAAATATTTTAATGGTGAAAAAATAAAAGCAAGCTATAATGGATTAGCTAAAGAATATTTTGGGATTATCGAAGATTATTTCTCGGCTTCAATTAAAGATAGTATAGCCTGGACCTCAGCCGTTTTAATCCCTATGAAAACGTTTAGGAAAGTTGGTGTGTTTGACGAAGAAATGCGTTCGGGACAGGACACTGATTTGTGGATTCGGATTGCACTTAAAGACTCTATAGCGTTTTCGTCAATAGCAAGTTCTAACAAAATTATTTTAGCGCCTAAATACCATTTATCATATTCAACAAATAGAATTGACCGACTAAAACTTTTTGAGAAATTTAAAGCTGTAGAACTGCCTACTACTTCTTTCAAAAAATACATGGATTTAAATCGGTTTTCTGTAGCTATTGAAAGAAAGATAGCAAAAGATTATATTAATTACAGAAGGCTTAGAAATGGAATAGACCCTTTAAACCTTAATTTTAAGCAACGTATAATCCTTAACATGCCTTCTATTTTGATTGGATTACTTAAACGATTACAAAATACCTTATTGCGATGTAACATTTACTTATCTCCATTCAAATAAGGAAGGTTCACTAAAATCAAACGCTTTCAATAAGTTGCTTCCAATCCTTGGAAATATTTTCTGTATGAAATTTTTCGATACTTTTTTTAGCATTATGCTTACAAAGCTTATAAAGTTCATTATCAGTCACAAAACGATTCATAGCCTGTGACAGTAAGTCAGGGTTATTGTTAGGCACCAATAAACCGTTTTGGGTATCTGAAATAATTTCTGAAGGACCGGATTGACAGTTTACAGATATCACTGGGGTACCTTGAGCTAAACTTTCAACTAACATTGTGGGGAACCCTTCATATTTACTTGTGAGTACCGAAAACATAGCTCCTCTGACCATCGGATATGGGTTTTTGGTATACGGGAAAAACAAAATGTCCGATTTCATACCCATCATTTGAACTTTCTGTATTAATTTTAACTTATCACTCCCCTCACCTAGGATGACGAGTCTAATGTTTTTATCTTTTAAAATTGAGCGCTTGTAGCTTTCAATTAATAACGTTAAATTTTTTATCGAATCTTCAATTCTCCCAAAAAACAAAATATAATTATCAGCAGGAACTGATATATCTGTTAAAGAATTAGCTGGAATTTGACTTACTGCGTTATTAATAACATGCACATTATTAAATTGATACTTAGAAACTAAATTAGACTTTATAGCTTTGGATACTGTCACAAATTTAAAGGTCTTATTATATAAAAACTGAGCTACAAACTTGTTTTCAGGGATGTAATTACTCAAGAAAAAACTATGAACTATAAAAATCACTTTTTGATTGACATAGAGGAGTTTATTAATTACGAATTGCTTGAGGATAGTTGGTCTAGAACGACTATCAATTATAAAGTCAAATTTTTGTGATTTAAGATATTTAAAAAAAACATAGAACCGTTTTACTTTTCCAAAAACAGAATCGTCTTTATTTTTCAGAACCCCTAAGTTAAGTAAGGTTCCTTTGTACACATAATCTATGGTATCAAGAATACTCACTATATGAACTTCGCAACCTAAACTGTCTAACAAAATCGATAATACGGCCGAGGATTTTTGGGCCCCACCTTTACCTAGTGAGGAAGTAACAATACATACCTTTATTTTAGTCTTTTCTAGATTACTCAAATTATAAATAGAATTTTATTGAAGTTAATAATTAGTTCAAATTTAATCTAAATTAAAATACGTGTCATATTCTAAATTCTCTAAAATAATTCTTTTTCGATTATTAAATTTAGAACTAAAAATACTTCTCTCAACGTCAACTTCTTGAGCTGAAATCTCTAACAAATCAGCTAAGCTATGAAACAAGTCATCAAGCATATAAGGCCTGTCAAGAGCAGTTGTTAGCTGCCTATCTTGTTTAAATCTACCTGACTGCCACAACAAGAATGGAACATCATACATGTCCTTGGTTGAGATGTCCTCATTGTGACCTGCCATGTTATAGTCTTTGAACAATTCTTCTCCATGATCGGAAAAATATAAGACGAAACTTTTTTTATTTAACGCTTTTGTTTTTTTAATGATTTGTGAAATCACATAATCCGAATACAACACTGCATTATCATAATCATTAATTATTTTAAAGTTATCATCAGATTTATAATTACTAAAAGGAATATCTTTAAATGTATTAAAATCTTCTGGGTATCTATTTGAATAGCTAAGATGTGTTCCCATTAAATGAATGAAAATAATCTTTTTTGAAGCAGAATCGTCCATCAGAATTGTTTCTAATTCTGGTAAAAGAGCGCCATCCATAACTTTGTTGTGAACACCAAAAGTTGTTGTTAAAAATTTACTTTTGGTAGATGATAAAGCAATTTTAGTAACCAAACTCTCATAAATACCAATTGGCCTCTGGTTAGACAACCAAAAAGTTTCAAAGTTAGCACTGTTGGCAAGTTGAATAATAGAACCGTCACCTATTTTATTTGGACCCTCATAATTCCCAAGTGTAAGTAACTTGGTAATTGAAGAAATTGAATGCGGATGTGGACTAATAACATCCGTATAAATATTTAATTCTTCTTTGATAGAATTTAATTCTGGTGTAGTCGCTCTTGAATAATTATACAATCCAAAATGAGCACGCGATGTAGACTCTCCTAAAATAACAATGTATACTTCATCTTCATTATTTTCAGGGCGAGAAACATTGGAGAAATTTCCAATTTTATTAGTCTTATAATCTCCAAGCTTAGAAGACTCAGAGACATACTCAATAGTAGATTTAAATATTAAATACGGAAGGTTAAAAACGATCAATGTAGAGAACTTAAGAAATGTCAAAATAATTAACACACAGACTGAAACCTTAGTCACAGGAAGCTTTGATTGTTTTTTAAAAGAGCTGAGCGATGTCGTTAACTTGTAGACCGATAAGACTATAATTATAAACATTAAAACAGAAAAGACAATGACATTAGTATCCAAATAGAAATTAAGGAACTCTGTGGCCTCTGATCTATTTGAATCAAACGACACAAATAATGAGGAGGCACTTAAAAAAGCTTCAAAAAAGTAATAATAGACAGCTTCAAAAAATATTGATAAACAAAATAATACATAGGCTACTGAAATGTAAGCTATTTGAATTTTACGATACGGAATAAGAAAAAGAGGACTTACCAATAGTACAGAAAATAAAATATTTTCTACAGTGTTATATACTGTTGAGACTTTTAAACCATTGTAAATGAACTCAAAAATTAAGGCAAGGGAAATGACAATCAAAAACTGATAAAAAACTCGTTGTATAATTTTAAAATTTGTCATTTATATTTATTTAAACTTTAAGATCTATATCTGTTTATCTCCTCCAACAAAGGTCTTCCTAAGTATAAAAAGCACACTAGCGAAATATATTAAATTACTAATAAAAAGAGCCATTACTACCCCTTCTGTTCCAAAAGAAGGCAAGTATAATCTACTAAAAATATAATACATCGACAAACCTATTAGTTGGGTAGAAACAAAATAATTGATTTGTTTTTTTGCTAAAAAATAATAAGACATCACATTCGCTATAAATCGGATAAAGTCTCCAGCTAATTGCCATTTAAACAAAATAGCCATTCCTAAAAAGGCTTCCGTAAAAATAAACTCAATTAATATCTTTCTAAAGGCAAAAACCAGTAGCATCCCAATAAAAACTAGTGGAACCAATGACTTATACACCTTCTTTATCTCTGTTCTGAACTCAAATAATGTATTAATAGCTGCATATTTAGGTAATATGTAAAGAGAGAAAATTGCAATTAAAAATTGCATATAAATTTTTGAAATTGAATTCATAGCCGTCCATGACCCTGCTTCGGCTTCACTAATTTTATCAGTGATTAGTGTTCTTAAATCAATTTCTATATAGTTGGACAGTACAGTAGCCACAAAAGACATCAGTGTAAAGCCTAAGAGTTGCTTTAGAAAAGGAATTTTAAAAGAGATTGAATTAAAATCGATATAATCTTTCAATAGTTTTCCGAAGATCATTAGAAGTACCGTAAACTGTATTATGGGAGTCAGTGCTATAGCGATTAGTACCCCCTTTATGGAATAAAAATAAAGACTAGCTAATAACAAAATAGCCGCAAGAAAATGAGAAACAAACTCAATCTTAGTATGCTTCTTATAGTCAGAAATCCCGTTTATAACTCCACTAAAAATACGGTTCATTGAGATAAAAGGGACGGCAACAGCAATCACCTTAAAAACAACAACATAAGTGTCGGAGAAAAATAATTTGTTTGAAAAATATGAGGCCCAAAAAAATAAGACACAAAACGATACAATGCTAGCTATAAAACTAAATACATATAAGGTTGAAAATAATTTCAGTAACGTTTTTTGATCTGACTTATACTCTGAAACATACTTCACAACGCCGTTAAATGTCCCAAGGGATGTGAGACTCATTAGCATTGATGAGATGTTTCGCAACTGTCCTACTTTGGCAATACCAGCTTGTCCAGTATACTGTGCTAAGAAGTTTTGAACAACCAAAGACATAAGAAGACGAACTCCAACCACCAAGGAATTTAGTGAGGTAATCTTAAGAATTAAATTATTACTTATGAATTTAGGTAGCTTCACTTCAACTTTTTAGAACTATTAATATCACTATAGAAACCAACAAAAAAAAACAGTAATGCAAAGAATAGTTGCTACAAATTAAATATCTAGTTGGTTAATAACGTGAAAATACTAATTTTTCTTCAAAAAGAGGTAATACAAATTGATTCCAAAAATGGAGGCATTAGATATTATGATAGGCCAAGAAGTCTCTAACAAAAATCCGTAGACAACAAATAAAGCACAGGCTATTGTGTTAAGCGTCCTCAAGCGACGAATATCTTTCATTAAAAAAGAGACCAATAGCACCAACATTGCAGCGTAACCAACTAATTCAGTCGTATGAACAAATAAAACAAGATTCATTATAAAATCTTGTTTCGCTTCCGGTCTACTTCAGTAAGATATATTTTTCGTAACCTTAGGGACTTAGGAGTTACTTCAACATACTCATCCTTTTGGATATATTCTAAAGCTTCTTCTAAAGAAAATTTAATTGCAGGAACAATTTTTGCTTTATCATCAGCTCCAGAACTACGTACATTACTTAACTTTTTAGTTTTTGTAATATTAATAGCCATATCGTCACCACGAGAATTTTCTCCAATCACTTGACCTTCATAAATACTTTCTCCTGGATCTACAAAAAACTTACCTCTGTCTTGTAACTTATCAATAGAATAAGGTATAGCTTGACCTAATTCCATTGAGACTAAAGAACCATTTTGACGTTCTGGAATACCGCCTTTAAGAGGCTGATATTCTTTGAATCGGTGTGCCATAATAGCCTCACCTGCCGTCGCAGTAAGTAATTGATTTCGCATTCCTATAATTCCTCTTGAAGGAATCATAAACTCACAAACCATTCGCTCACCTTTTGCTTCCATACTCAGCATTTCACCTTTACGCATGGTTACCATTTCAATGGCTTTACCCGAAACAGATTCTGGTAAATCAATAGTCATTTCTTCAACAGGCTCACATTTAACCCCGTCTATAACTTTTATAATTACTTGTGGCTGGCCTATCTGCATCTCATAACCTTCACGACGCATCGTTTCAATTAATACAGATAAGTGTAAAACACCTCTACCAAATACCATAAACTTATCAGCACTATCAGTCGCATTAACGCGTAATGCTAAATTCTTTTCTAATTCTTTATCCAGGCGCTCCTTAATATGTCTTGAGGTTACAAACTTACCATCCTTTCCAAAGAAAGGAGAATCATTAATTGTAAACAACATACTCATTGTTGGCTCATCAATAGCAATCGTTTTAAGTCCTTCAGGGTTTTCCAAGTCTGCTACTGTATCCCCAATTTCAAAGCCTTCTAAGCCTACTATGGCACAGATATCACCCGTTTGTACTTCTTCTATCTTTTTTCTTCCTAAGCCTTCAAATACATGAAGCTCTTTTATTTTTGATTTCATGATGCTTCCATCACGTTTAACAAGCGAAATTTGCTGTCCTGTTTTCAAACTCCCACGTGTTAGTCTACCAATAGCAATTCGTCCTGTAAAAGATGAGAAATCTAAAGATGTGATTAACATTTGTGTATTTCCTTCCTCGATTGTAGGCGATGGAATATGCTCAATCACCATATCTAACAATGGCTCGATATTATCTATTTCGTCTTTCCAATCGTGATTCATCCAATTGTTTTTGGCTGATCCGTATACGGTTGGAAAATCTAATTGCCATTCCTCAGCACCTAATTCAAACATTAAATCAAACACTTTTTCGTGTACTTCGTCTGGAGTACAGTTTTCTTTATCAACTTTATTGATAACAACACATGGCTTTAAACCAAGGTCAATTGCTTTTTGTAATACAAATCGCGTTTGAGGCATTGGTCCTTCAAAAGCATCCACCAACAACAGTACTCCATCAGCCATATTTAATACACGCTCTACTTCACCACCAAAATCGGCGTGACCAGGCGTATCAATAATGTTGATTTTAGTATCCTTATAAATTACGGATACATTTTTAGCTGTAATCGTAATTCCTCTTTCACGTTCTAGATCATTGTTGTCTAAAATTAAATCACCTGTGTTTTGGTTTTCACGAAAAAGTTGACAGTGATACATGATTTTATCAACCAACGTTGTTTTTCCGTGATCGACGTGTGCAATAATTGCGATGTTTTTTACATTAGCCATAAGTGCCTTGTTTTAAGCGTGCAAAGTTACATTTAATTTTCTGACTTTAATGCAGCTTATTAATTTTATAACACCTTTTAATTTTGATTATATTTGCAGCATAAATTTAAAGCTATGAATCTTAACGATATCCCAAAACTAAAACATACCGATTCGGGTAATTTTTTCTTACTCTCGGGCCCCTGTGCTATAGAGGGAGAAAAAATGGCTCTTCAAATTGCCGAAAAAGTGTGTGAAATCACAGATAATTTAAAAATTCCATACATATTCAAAGGGAGTTTTAAAAAAGCTAATCGCAGTAGGATTGATAGTTTTACAGGTATAGGAGATGAAAAAGCCCTCAAAATTCTAAGGAAAGTTTCTGAAACCTTTGATATCCCTACAGTTACAGACATTCATGAAGTATCTGATGCTGCTTTAGCTGCTCAATACGTTGATGTACTTCAAATCCCTGCTTTTTTAGTACGACAAACCGATTTGGTAGTTGCTGCAGCGAAGACCGGAAAAGTGGTGAACCTAAAAAAAGGACAATTTATGAGTCCTGAAGCGATGAAACATGCGGTTCAAAAAGTAAAAGATGCTGGCAATGACAATGCTTGGATCACAGACCGAGGTACCATGTTTGGCTACCAAGATATGATTGTTGATTTTCGTGGCATTCCAACAATGCGAGAATTTGCACCAACCGTTTTAGATGTAACACACTCGCTTCAACAACCAAACCAGTCTAGTGGAGTTACTGGAGGGCGTCCAGATATGATTGAAACTATTGCCAGAGCAGGTATTGTTAATAATGTAGACGGTTTATTTATTGAAACCCATTTTGATCCTTCCAATGCCAAAAGTGATGGTGCTAATATGCTACATTTAGACCATTTAGAAAAATTACTAACTAACCTTACGACAATTAGACGTACAGTTAATTCCCTTTAAATTCATGTACAAAGCATTACTTGTTTGCATATTAATTGCTATTGGCAGCAGTGGTTATTCTCAGGAAAAACAAATTGAGACGACCCCAATTGAAATTAACTTTAAAACTCAGAATAAGGGTAAGTTTTATTTGTACTGGGGATGGAACAAAGCGCAATACAGTTATTCAGATATTCAATTTAAAGGAGACGACTACAACTTCACTCTGTACGACGTAGCGGCACAAGATCGTCAAACAACATGGGACCCCGGGGTGTATTTAAATCCTGGTACTATGACAATTCCACAAACAGTAGCACGTATTGGATATTATTTTCATGACAACTGGAACCTCTCTTTAGGAGTTGATCACATGAAATATGTAATGGTTGGCACTCAAGCTGTGACTATTGATGGCTACATCGATCTACAAGATCCATTATCACAATTTAATGGTGTGTATGATAATACACCCTTAATGATTGATGAAGATTTTTTACAATTTGAACATACCGACGGTCTTAACTTTATAAATATTGAAGTGTCGAGAGTTGATAATTTAGGTGATTTTTTCAAATGGGACTCTAAAAAAATACAGCTAAATATTCTGGAAGCTTTTGGCGGAGGAATTCTATACCCGAAAACGAACACCACTTTATTAACTAAAGAGCGCTATGACGCGTATCATGTTTCAGGATTTGGAATCTCTTTCAAAGGGGGAGTTAATCTAACCATTTTTGACAATTTCTTTATTCAAGGAGAAATAAAAACAGGCTATATTAATATGTCTGATATCCGAACAACGACATCATCCGCAGACTCGGCCTCTCAAGAGTTTTTCTTTTTTCAAAGAAATATATCTTTTGGATATATCTTTCAACTCGTTAAGTAACGGTACTAATCTTTTAATTTTGGAGACGGGACTATGGACTTAAACCCATACTTATCAATCAAATAAACTAAAGAAGTCATAGTCGCGGCACCAAGCTCTAACTCTCGTTTATTAACAGCATCAAAAGTGTCATTTGCCGCATGATGGTGGTCAAAATAACGCTGAGAATCTGGACGTAAACCTGCCAATACATTTGTACTTTTCTTTAGTGGGCCTATATCTGCACCACTCCCACCCTTTTTAAAATAATGAATTAGATAAGGCTCAAACAAAGGCTTCCATTCAAAGATTTGATCTACTTTGTAGTCTGGACCATCAAACGTAAAACCACGTGGCGTAAATCCTCCAGAATCACTTTCTAATGCAAAGATATGATTCTCCCCTTTGCGTGTCGCCTCTTTGGCATAGGCGGTACCACCTCTTAATCCGTTTTCTTCATTCATAAATAAAACCACTCTAATAGTACGCTTTGGTTTGATTCCAGAATTTTGAAGTAATCTCAAAACATCCATTGATTGCACACAGCCTGCTCCATCGTCATGAGAACCATCGCCTAAATCCCAGGAATCTAAATGACCCCCAACTGTTATAATTTCATTTGGAAACTCTGACCCTTTAATCTCTCCAATTACATTATAGGATAATACATCTTTCAGTTGACGACAATTTTGTTTTAAAAACAACTTAATACTAGGATCTATCTTTAACATACTACTTAACTTTTCTGCATCATTAGTACTGATTGCTGAAGAGGGGATCCGTTTTGAAACAGGCGTTTTACCATAAGACATAGCACCTGTATGAGGCAAATCGTCTAGCCTCAAATTCATGGAACGAACAAGTGTGGCTACAGCTCCTAATTTACCAGCCTCTTCAGCGCCGTTGTAGCGTTGATCCACACAACCACCATAAGCTTCAAAAGTGAGTATTAAATCGGCTTGCATAGGGCGGTTGAAAAATACTATTTTTCCTTTAACTAGTTTTGGGTCTAGGGACTTTAATTCTTCAATGCCATTCACTTCAATAACCTCAGCTTTCACCCCTTGTATGGTAGTAGCAACGGACCCTCCCAAAGCACATATATTAACCGATATAGTTTTTCCAGGAGCTGTTTCTATATAACCAAACTCAGGGTTACCACGCACCCACTTCGGAACCATTACAGGTTGAAGCCAAACACGATCAAGGCCCAACTTTTGAAGCTCGGACTTGGTATACTCTACGGCGTATTCTGCATTTAAAGACCCGGACAAACGACCACCAATTTCATTAGACAGATAGTCCAACCACTCGTAACTATGCCCATCAGTTAAAGCATTTTTATAAATTGTTTTTATATAATCGGCATCCGATTGCGCTGGAGACTCAAACCCAAGAAGGCAAAAAGTAATGAAAAGTAAACATCTCATAATTTTGGTTTTATTATGTAAAATTAAAGGATGTAAACTGAACTGGCGTTAAGATTATTGTAAAACTCGATTATTTACTCACAAAAGATGTTACGTCAGAAACGGTAACTTCAGATTCTCCAAGAATGATGAGTCGTTCAACCACATTTCTTAATTCTCTAATATTACCAGTCCAATCATAAGACTTAAGTAAAGAAAGTGCTTCTGTAGAAAAACTCTTTTTAGAGGTTCCTTGCTCTACTGCGATTTTATCGGCAAAATAATCTACTAATAACGGTATGTCCTCTCTGCGATCATTTAAGGACGGTACTTTAATCAAAATTACTGCCAATCGATGGTATAAATCTTCACGAAAACGACCTTCTAATATTTCTTTTTTGAGGTTTTTATTAGTGGCTGCAATGACACGTACATTAACCTTAATATCTTTATCGCTGCCAACTCGCTGAATACGACTCTCTTGAAGGGCTCTTAATACTTTAGCTTGTGCAGAAAGGCTCATGTCTCCAATTTCGTCTAAAAAAATAGTTCCCTTATTTGCAGCTTCAAACTTACCAGCCCGGTCTTTGTGAGCACTTGTAAAGGCGCCTTTGATATGGCCAAACAATTCACTTTCGATAAGCTCGCCAGGGATTGCGGCGCAGTTAACTTCAATCATAGGCCCATTTGAACGGCTGCTCTTTTGATGCAACCAATGAGCAACCAATTCTTTTCCGGTTCCGTTAGGACCAGTGATTAGAACACGTGCTTCTGTCGGAGCTACCTTATCAATAATAGATTTTACAGCCTCTATT
>CAJIZJ010000019.1 GCA_905181825.1 uncultured Flavobacteriaceae bacterium | reverse complement strand
AGGTCTCTTTTATTATCGACACAGCGGGGATCAAATATTTTTCCAACTCCTAATGTTTGGTATCCATTGTTCTTAAAGTGTTCTGGAATGGTAAGAATATCTGGATTGATATCTCGCATTTTAGTTTTAAGATCTCTTACCTTGGTATAATCTGGTCTTTTGCCTGTCATTAAACTGGCTCTAGACGGACCGCAAACGGCCTGTTGCGTATGATTATTTAAAAAAATAGTTGCTTCTTTAGACAGGGCATCCATTGCTGGAGTTTGCGCAAATGCATCACCAAAACTGCCAATGGTAGGCTTTAGGTCATCAATTGCTATAAACAAAATATTAGGCTTTTGAGTTTCTGACTGTGCGAATAATCCACAAGAAAAAACAAGGAATGAAAAACACAAAACTAAATTTTTTACTTTCATTTGTTAGGTTAATTTAAATGTTACATTTTGTTACAATTTACTATTTAATAAGTAACTTTTTATAAAACGCTGCACCAGATTTCGTTTCTATTTTTAAGGTGTAATTTCCAGCGGCATATGATTTTACATCGATACGATCAGTATTCATTTGTTCGTGTACCAACTGGCCAATACTATTAACTATTTTTAAAGAATGTATACTTAAGTCTGTAGAAATAGTTATAAAATTATTAGTAGGGTTTGGAAACAATATGATTTTAGGTTCAGTTATAAATGCATCTACTCCTAAACTTGTCTCTTCAATATATACTGAAAAATCATCAATTAAATACGTTCCTTCATCTTGTCCAAACATCAATTGAACTTGAACTGAAGCAGTGGCTTCAGGAACTTGATATGAAAACGCGACTAGCTCGTACGTGGTACCTACCAAACTTCCATCAGCAAGGCTTAGCACCTCTGATGCCACATAAGCTGTAGACCCTGCTATATTTGATTTAATTCTAATCTTAATAGATTGATCTGGTCCTAGCGCTTTTACATAGCCCTGAACTGTAATAGTTTTTCCTGTTAAATCCCCCGTATATACATTGTTACTAAGAACTACTTTGTTGTATATATGAGAGGAAATAACTTCTACTTTACCACCCACATTTCCTTCATGTGAATCAGTTAAGGCATCTGAATAATTGGCAACCGCCTGGGACCCTTGAACAGAAAAACTCCATTGATCTGAATAACCACATTCAAAATCAGGATTTAGAAGTATGGCCTCAACAATAGGACCATAACAAAGTGGCCAAGTTCCGGATTCTAAAAGTGCATCCTTTACGTCCGTTACCCACGTTCCTGATACAGCATTTGAAGTGGAGGGATTATCTGTTCTTAAATGAATTGTTTTATTTGATTTATTTCCAGAACACCAAGCAGAAAAGGAAAACCCTCTATTAATCGCTTGTTCGGCAATGAACCTATGATACTCAACGCGATCCGAATTTACAGGACCCCCATAATCTCCGTCAATTCCCGTAACATAATTTACACCATTTGCATTATCGGCGCTAAACTCACCCAGAGTAACAGGAATATTATTGGCATCGGACCATGCTTTTACAATATTGAAATGACTGATTAATGTCGCTTTTTCAGATGCTGAACCCCAATTAAAAACATTATTATTAGACGATGATGAGCTAGTGAAATTAAATGGCTGGTAGTAATGAAAAGAAGCAATCAGATAGTCATCACTCTGAATAATATCTGTTCCGATAGCAGTAGGTGCCTCATGAGAGGCAAGGGTGCCACCTGTAATTATAATACTCCTAGTTTCATTATTTCCTCCTGTAGATCTTATAGAAGAAATAATAAGCGTGTTTAACGCATCCATTTCGTCTGCACTCAATTCAAAATAAGGTTCATTTACTACTTCAAAAATGAGAGTTTCTGGATAATTGATAAATTTATTTGCAATGGCAGTCCAAATTGATTTAAATTTCATTAGATCTGCAGCGCGTTTTTCTGAGCTGGGACTACTATAATTAGGTTCACTGATCTCAAACGTTGTTAGAAACTCGGATTTTAGTTGCGCTCCATGAAAATCAATAACAGTATACAATCCTTGGCTAATTGACCAGTCAACAACGGTCTGTAGCCTATCGAGATATGTTTGACTAACTATGAAATCAGAAATGGTTCCGTTATAATTACTAGCCGTTCCTGATAAAATTGAAAAGCTTGCAGTACTACCAGTAGTACGATTGCCATAAAAATCGACAGGGATTCTAACATTTGAAAAACCTTCGTTTTTAACATCCGCAAAATATTGCTCATACACAATAGGAGCCCAATTACCTTCGACAGGGGCACTCAAAGTATTTCCTAAATTCACTCCTCTTCCCATGTCCTGAACAACTTGGTAAGAGCTAACTTGAGCTACCATTTCAATGGAAATAAAGAATGTGAAATATAATAAAAAGAAGCGCTGTTTCATGTTTGTAAAAATATTTAATTACGGTAGCAAGTAGTAACAATATTGAGTTATTATACACTACAAATGAAGCAACAAATTAAAGATTTAAAAAAGTAATAAAAAGTTGTAAACTTTATTGGACAGAATCCATTTGAAGTATTTTTAAACATAACTTACTAATATAATGAGAATTACTACTAAACTAAACTGGATGCCTATCAATAATTGAAAGAATTATAGCTTGAAAACTAATTATTAAATCAGCTGACTAGTAATGTTGTACAAAACTAAATGAAAATTGAAGATGTTCAGAACAAAAAACTTGAATTTGAATTTAAATTATATAAATTTGAATATCTAATTTATATAAAGATAAAATGAATACAATTTTACATAAGATACTTTACTATACTTTAATTTGCTTATCATTTAGTTGTAATAATAAAATAGAGGAAAATGATGTAAAAAACAAACTTACGGTTGAGGGCATGGTATGGATTCCTGCAGGTGTGTATGAACAGGGGGCGTCTGAAAAAGACAAAATAGCTTTACCTCATGAAAAACCAAAACACAGCGTTCAGATTGATGGGTTTTATATGGACATCACTGAAGTGACTAATGCTCAGTTTTCAAAATTTATAGATTCTACTAACTATATCACTACTGCAGAGCAGCCAATAGATTGGGCATTGATCGCATCACAATTACCTCCAGGCACGCCAAAACCACACGACTCCATACTTCAACCTGGATCCTTATTATTTAAAAAAACAAAAACGTCTGTTCCCAATTTATATGATTTTTCTCAGTGGTGGAAATGGAGCATTGGCGCTAATTGGAAAGAGCCTAATGGCAAAGGAAGTACGATTAGTGGTAAAGAAAGTCACCCTGTAGTACATGTGTCATTTAAGGATGCTCAAGCCTATTGCAAATGGGCCGGAAGACGTCTTCCTACAGAAGCAGAATGGGAATACGCAGCAAGAGGCGGTAAAAAAGATAAGATCTATTTTTGGGGTGATTTTGTTGATAAGCTTTCATCAAACGTGAATAGCTGGGAAGGCGAATTTCCAGTTTCCAACTCCGAAGCAGACGGATTTGAAAATAGTGCACCTGTTAAATCATTTCCTCCAAATGATTATGGTTTATATGAAATTTCAGGCAATGTATGGGAGTGGACTAGCGATTGGTATAATGTTAATTACTATGCAACATTAGCGTCTAAGGCAGAGGTTTCTAGCAACCCCAAAGGAGCAGAAAGTGCTTACAACCCCAATAATCCACAAATTAGCGAAAAAATAATTAGAGGCGGTTCATTTTTGTGTAATGCGTCCTATTGTGCAAGTTATCGAGTGTCCTCTAGAATGGCTACCGACCCAAACACCTCTTTAGAACATTTAGGTTTTAGGACGGTTGCTACGCCAAAAATGATTGCTAATAAAAATTAGCTGAATTTCGAAAACAAACTAAGTTTGTATTCGATTTATCCAGGCTTGAACTCAAGAACGTAGTAGTTTGACCTTCAAATTTGTATACTTCAAGGTTATCAATATATCTTGTAGGGAAAATATTAAAAAAAATACTATTATTACTGCTTTGTAAATCACCAGGGTCCCCTAAATTTTATGAAGTATTCCAACCAGAGGTTGAAGCCATCGCCTTCGCAATTTTATTGCCACTAGTGGTTTTAGTTAACAATTAATTGGAATGTTTCAACTTTAGTTAGCACAACAGTCGTACCAACGAAATTTGGGATTGTTGGGGTTTCTTCAATGTTATAATTTTCTGGAATTGAATAATATAATAATATATCATTTGATTTATGAGTCTGAAGATTTGTAATTACAGTATGCCTAAACCATAACTTCATATTTACAGGCAAATGAAAAATGTAGCAAAGATGAATCTCTATTTTACCAATTGATTATTGTTTGCCATATCTTCCCAACTGGCTTATAAGAAAACCCATCTTGTTCTCCTACGACGCCTAGAGCCCACCTGTTAGTCTGTATATACATACCACCACCCCAACCCAACTTCCATTGAGATAATGTTAAGAAAAGATTTGAGTCATATTCAGGTAAAGTATTTGAGTAATGGTTAGGGTTATTATAATTACTTACATTACCACTCAAAAGACAATAAGTGTATCCAGGCTCAAGCAGTATGAAATTTGATGAATTTAAATAACTAGTCAATAAACTACTGCTTATATTAAAACCATCAGCGTTAGGATCAAAACTTGTTTCATAATAATCTGATAATTTATATAATACAGTATGAGAGTCCGCTCCATAACGCAAAATTTCTGGTAAATCATAAACATAAATAGATTCAGAAACATTGAAAAACCAATAAAAACGTACATTCTCAACACCACTATCCGGTTGTGTTACGCTAAATAGCTTTGTGGGATCTACAGAACAATCTGGACCTGGAGTTAAAACATGAAGTGATCCATTTGAATTACTATTATCCAAAACTATTGATCCTATGGAAGATAATTGTGCACTTTCACAAGTTGGCACTCCATTTATTAAAGTAAAAGGTGATCCATCTAAACCTGCAGATCCTTGTAAACCTGTATCCCCTTGAATACCCTGAATTCCTTGTAAACCTTGTGGACCGCCTACGCCTTGATCTCCGTCGTTGCCATCAGTTCCGTTAATACCGTTAGTTCCATTTGCCCCTAAAGGACCGGTAGCTCCAGTTAATCCTATTTCCCCTTGAATACCCTGAATTCCTTGTAAACCTTGTGGACCGGCTACGCCTTGATCTCCGTCGTTGCCATCAATTCCGTTAATACCGTTAGTTCCATTTGGCCCTAAAGGACCGGTAGCTCCAGTTAATCCTATTTCACCTTGAATACCCTGAATTCCTTGTAAACCTTGTGGACCATTAGCACCATCTATTCCAGCAGCACCTGCAACTCCTTGTGTTCCTTGAGAACCGTCGTTACCATCAACGCCATTCGTTCCGTCAACTCCATCAGTACCATCAGTTCCGTCTGTTCCAGCAGTACCTGCAACTCCTTGTGTTCCTTGAGCACCGTCGTTACCA
>CAJIZJ010000018.1 GCA_905181825.1 uncultured Flavobacteriaceae bacterium | reverse complement strand
GAGGGTAACCGTGGCAACGATGGTTCGTTCAGCGGTGAGGGTTACAATGCATTCTTTTGGAGTTCCACTGAGAGCGATACAAGTTACGCATGGTTCCGCTACCTGCTCTACAATGGCAGTAACCTAGGCAGGAACAGCAACAGCAAGCAGTACGGCTTTTCGGTGCGTTTTGTTAGGGATTAAAAATCTTGACTCTTGACTCTTTAAGGGGATGGCCTTGTATAGCCCCGTATTTTTAAATGAGTTGTGGTTATGTCAAAACAACTCCAGACTGATTGAAGAAATGAGTTATCTACTACGAAGGTCTTCATTTTAAGGCCTTTTTTTTATGCTTAAAACTCTTTATTAGCAGACTTAGCTTAGCCTTTTTGCGTCTTGTTTATTAAAACATTAGATTTGGTGTGAATCTAAGTTCTTACTAGATAAACAATTAACAAATTTAGATAGTTAAGGATGTAAACCCTAAAACGATGAAATACTTAACCTTTATTATTCTTTTTACGAGTGCAATTCTTGCCTCCTGTGCAAAAGAAACAAAACAAAAGAGCATTAAAGTGAACTATCCCGAAACAATAAAAAAAGCCGTTAGAGATACCTTTTTTGGAACTGAAGTTATCGATAATTACAGGTGGTTAGAAGACGATCGTAGTGAAGAAACCGAAAACTGGGTCAAAGCAGAAAACGATGTTACCTTCGACTACTTAAGTAAAATCCCCTATAGGGAGCAGCTAAAAAAACGGTTAACAGAATTGTGGAATTACGAAAAGCTAGGCACTCCTTTTATAGAAGGTGATTACACCTATTTTTATAAAAATGACGGCTTGCAAAATCAATATGTTGTCTATCGAAAAAAAGACGGCATAGAAACTCTTTTTTTAGATCCAAATACATTTTCAAAAGATGCAACGACTTCACTAGGTTCCTTGAGTTTTTCTAAAGATGGAAAAACAGCTGCCTATTCTATTTCCGAAGGAGGATCGGATTGGCGTAAAATAATTATTATGGATACGGAGTCTAAAATAATTAAAGAAGACACCTTGGTTGACGTGAAGTTCTCAGGTATTTCTTGGTATAAAAATGAAGGTTTTTATTACTCAAGTTATGATAAACCTCAAGGAAGTGAGTTGTCTGCAAAAACAGACCAACACAAATTATATTACCATCAGTTAGGTACTTCCCAAAAAGAGGATGAGGTTATTTTTGGTGAAAAAGCTTCGGAAAAGCACCGATATGTGGGAGGGTCTACAACAGAAGACAGTCGTTATTTAGTGATTTCTGCCGCGACCTCAACCTCAGGAAATAAGTTATTCATCAAAGACCTTAGTGTAAGCGACAGCAAGTTAATTCCAATAATCGACACGTTTGAAAGTGACACTTATGTGATACAAAACAGCCAAAGTAAATTATATTTAGTCACTAATTTAAACGCTCCTAATAAAAAAGTAGTAATAGTTAATTCGGAAAATCCAACACCAGAAAATTGGATAGATTTCATTCCTGAAACAGAAAACGTATTAAGCTTAAGTTCTGGAGCAGGCTACTTTTTTGCAGAGTATATGGTAGATGCCGTTTCAAAAGTTTTACAGTACGATTTTGATGGAAATTTAATTCGGGAAGTGAAATTACCAGGCGTCGGATCTTCAGCAGGTTTTGGTGGAAAATTGGATGCTAAAGAATTGTATTTTTCTTTTACAAATTACAATACCCCAAACGCCTCTTATAAATTCAATCCCAATAAAGGGACTTACGTTTCTTACTGGAAACCAGCGATCAGTTTTAATTCCACTGATTACGAAAGTAAGCAAGTGTTTTACAACTCAAAAGACGGCACTAAGGTCCCAATGATTATCACTCACAAAAAAGGGGTAGTCTTAAACGGAAAAAACCCAACGATCTTATACGGGTATGGAGGTTTTAATATCAGTTTAACGCCTTCTTTCAGCGTTTCAAACGCTGTTTGGATAGAGCAGGGGGGTGTCTACGCCGTTCCAAACTTACGAGGCGGAGGAGAATATGGAAAAAAATGGCATGATGCCGGTACCCAAATGCAAAAGCAAAATGTATTTGATGATTTTATTGCAGCGGCAGAATATCTCATCGATAATAAGTATACCTCACCGGCATACTTGGCTATTAAAGGCCGGTCAAATGGCGGTCTTTTAGTAGGAGCAACCATGACTCAAAGACCCGATTTAATGAAAGTGGCGCTTCCAGGTGTTGGTGTTTTAGATATGTTACGCTACCATACATTTACAGCAGGTGCAGGTTGGGCTTATGATTATGGAACGGCCAATGACAGTATCGAAATGTTTGAATATTTGAAAGGGTACTCCCCTGTTCATAATGTAAAAAAAGGAACAAAGTACCCAGCAACATTAGTAACCACTGGTGACCATGACGATCGTGTAGTGCCTGCACATAGTTTTAAATTTGCTGCAGAATTACAAGAAAAACAAACAGGAGAAAATCCTGTTTTAATTAGAATAGAAACCAATGCGGGTCATGGCGCAGGAACCCCTATTTCAAAAACAATTGAGCAGTATTCTGATGTTTTTGGCTTTACACTATTTAATATGGGTTTTGAGCAACTGCCTAAGTCATTAAAAATAAAATAAAATAATTGACGACAACTCTGAAGTGTTGTTAATTGATAGTTAGTAGCTATGACATTATTTTATCAAAATTGTCACTCAATTATTACTTAAAACTGGAGACTAATTTGGAAAATTTCAGGGAGGTCCACAGGCCTATTATTGAAAACACCACTAGCATTGAAAACACATACTGATGCCCAAGGATGCCAGGGTAGGTATCCAATAAGTACCCAATAACGGGGCTTGCAAATATATCAGGTGTGTAGCCAACTACAGAAATAACGCCAACCGCAGTGCCTGTCAATACCAGCGGAACATGCCCTTCTTGCATCAGAGAAAAATATAAAGCACGAATAGCATAGGTTCCTGTGGCAACCACAATTAAAGAAAAGAAAAACACATAATTCATGTCTACTTGAACGATTCCAAGAGAAAATATTAAGGCCCCTATTAACATAATTATAAAGCCAATAATAATTAAATGAATGTAACTTTTTTTATTTGCAAACAGCGCAATTAGCAAGCATACTAATGGGCGAAGATACAATTGGAGTGATCCTATGTTAGCTGCTTCCAAATTGTCAAAATCCATAACATCAGAAGCATAGAGGGAGTAAATATCGGTTACCTTATAACCAACATAAGCAGAGATAATGATAAACATGATAAGCCATACGGACGGGATTTTTAATACGGATTTGATGTTAGGTATTAAAGAGGCGTTCTTGTTTATAACACCCTCTTGACTTGTTTCCATTAAAACAATGACAAGTATACCAGTTACAAAAACAATAAATGACAAAAATAAAATTACATATCTAAATGCATTTTTACGTTCAACCAAAGAAGCCAATTCGATGTCATTTGTTAGAAATACAGAAAAAATAAGGACTCCTAAAGTCCCCATAGAAGCGGCTACTAAACCCCTTCCGCCATCTAACAATCCGAAAGCTTCCCCTTGATTTTTTGAGCCTCCCCATACACGAGTCGCTTTTATCATGGCTCCCCAAAATAAAAATACAGTTGTAAATCCCCAATAGCCCCATAGTATTTGTAATATCAAATAGGAGGGGTAAGTGGATAACACAAGACCCCCAAAAGCAGTAAAAAAAAGAGAGATGGCAATCAATATCTTAGGTTGAAATTTATCTGAAATAACACCTCCGTACAAGTATGAAAGTATAGCAACTGTTCCATAAACGGAGAATAAACCTCCTAATTGAAGATTAGATAAATTAAATACTTCTAAAAATGTCGGCCTAAAAACCCTAGCCAATACATAGGGTAGTAAAAAAATTAATTCTCCTGAAAGTATTAAAAGGGTAATACTTAAAAAAGAACCCTTTTTAAGTTCAGGATCTTTCAATTTCATGGTTTTAATGGTTGCTTACAATATACATCAATTTAATAAGGTTTTGTTTTATAGATTTTCAATCGAGCTTCATAAAGCTTCATCAAATATGTTAGTAGGTTGTGATTATGAAATTACTATGAATCCACTTATTTGAACACAACCTCAGCTTCTTACATCTAATTATAGGTATTTGATAATGTACTCATACAACTACTAGCTATTATTCAATATTATGCTTAGATATAGATCACTTGCTCAATAATTACGCATTTTAACTAAGCTCTTCCGTGTTTACTACTGGTTGATTTAGCTCAAACACCTATACATTACTACAACAAATGTCATTAAAAGACCTTTTTTTTTCTATAAATAGTATTTTTACACCGTATATGATCAGCCCAAAAGTTGTATTGTTTTGTATGTTCGTTGTAGCACGAATAATTATAGTCAAGATGAAAATTATATTATTTTAGAGTTTGACGATGGTCTTCTAATAAATCAACCAAAATTAAACTCAAAAAGTAATTAAAAAATGACTCAAAATAAAACCATAAACATTGGTGCTCACTCAGCTCAGTTCGCAGATTTGAATGTTAAAGGCGAACAGATGAAAATTGACGGAGAGAGTTTTTATAAAATTTCCAATGTAAACGGCATGCGCCCATTTTTCATGAGCATTGTAAGCCATTCAAACCACTGGATGTTTATTTCTAGTACAGGTGCTTTGTCTGCGGGTCGAAAAGACAGTGATGCCGCTCTATTTCCTTATTATACAGACGATAAAATAACCGATTCTTTTGAAACCACTGGAAGTAAATCTATTTTTCTAGTTAAAAAAAATGAAAAAACGTTTTTATGGGAGCCTTTCTCCTTGCGACAAGCGTCGTTATACAAAATAACAAGAAACCTTTATAAGAATGCTTTTGGTAACAAAGTTATATTTGAAGAAATTAATCATGACCTTGAAATGCGTTTCACTTATGAGTGGAACTCTACAGACCGTTATGGGTTTGTCCGAAAGTCTTCGTTAGCCAATACGGGTGCTTCCGCGGTTAAGGTTCAATTTATTGATGGAATTCAAAATGTATTGCCTTACGGAATTGAAGAAGCACTTCAAAACAGTACCAGTAACCTAGTGGATGCTTACAAAAGAACCGAACTTGTAGAGGATTCCTCGTTAGCTGTTTTTGCATTGAGTGCTATTATTGTTGACAAAGCGGAGCCTAGTGAGGCTTTAAAATCTAATATCGCTTGGTCTATTGGACTTCAAAACCCTACAATTCTTTTGTCTTCTTTGCAGCTAGAAGCCTTTAGAAGAGGTCAGTCAGTAATCCATGAAACGGATGTTAAAGCCGAAAAAGGGGCCTACTTTTTACATTCGGAAATAGCTTTAGAGTCCAGTTCATCAAAAGAGTGGATGATGGTGGCAGATGTGAATCAAACGATCTCAGATGTGGTTGCAATTAAATCACAGATTCAAACGAATTCAGATTTAAAATCAACGATTTTAAATGATGTCGAACTAGGTTCCGAACAGCTTACCGAGTTAGTAGCGGCGTCTGATGGTCTTCAAAAAACCGCTGACGGACTTCGGAACGTGCGTCACTTTTCAAACACGATGTTTAACATCATGAGGGGGGGTATATTTGATGATAATTATCAAATTGAAAAAGCAGATTTCGTTCCTTACATCGAAAAGTCAAACAAAAAAGTTTACCGTCACAAAGAGGCTGTATTAAAGGCCTTACCAGCACTTTTTAAACTGGAAGATCTGAAGTCTTTGTATGAAGGCGATTCCGATAAAAACTTTAAACGTCTTTGCTGCGAATATTTACCCTTAAAATTTAGCCGTCGTCATGGGGACCCTAGTCGTCCTTGGAATAAGTTTTCTATAAACACTAGAAACGAAAATGATGGCTCCAAAATATTAGATTATCAAGGAAATTGGCGTGATATTTTCCAGAATTGGGAAGCCTTAGCACATTCCTATCCTGAGTTTATGGAAGGGATGATTCATAAGTTTTTAAACGCGACTACCTTTGACGGTTACAACCCGTACCGTGTTACTAAATATGGATTTGACTGGGAAACAATTGAGCCCGATAATCCATGGTCATATATTGGCTATTGGGGAGATCACCAAATCATTTACTTGCTTAAGTTTCTTGAATTTATGGAAGCTTATTATCCAAGCAAATTAGCAACCTATTTTTCTCAAGATTTATTTGTCTATGCAAACGTTCCTTACAAAATTAAGCCATATGAGTCCATTTTGGAAGATCCAAAAAATACCATTGATTTTGATTTTGAAAAGGAAGAAAACATACAGTTTAAAAGAGATGAGATTGGAGTTGATGGAGCCTTGTTAAGAGATACAACCGCTTTTATATACAAGGTTAATTTTGTTGAAAAAATATTGGCTACCGTACTAGCAAAAATGTCTAACTTTATTCCAGAGGGTGGTATTTGGATGAATACCCAACGCCCTGAGTGGAACGATGCAAACAATGCCCTTGTTGGAAATGGGGTGTCTATGGTTACTTTATATTACCTAAGACGTTTTTTAAAATTCTTTAACAAAGTTTTGGATCAAGACACTACAAGTCAGTTTGAAATATCCAATGAATTGTTAGAGTTTTTCAATAAAGTATCTCAAACTCTAGAAGCTCATAAACAGCTGTTAGAAGGGCGCTTTTCTGATGAAAACCGAAAGCTAGTTCTTGATGGTCTTGGGCAAGCAGCGAGTGACTACAGAACACAAATTTACGATCAAAAGTTCTCGGGTTATAAGACTGCAGTATTAAAAACATCCTTGATTGAGTTTACAAGTACAGCTTTGGATTATTTAGAGCATTCTATACGTGCCAATAAGCGTGCTGATAATTTATTTCATGCCTATAACTTAATGACCGTAAAGGACAGTAAGGCCGTATCTATTTCCTATCTGCCAGAAATGTTAGAGGGACAAGTGGCAGTGTTGAGTTCTGGTTACTTATCTACAAAAGAGAGTTTAGACGTTTTAGATAACTTAAAAAAGAGTGCATTATTTAGAGAAGATCAGTACAGCTATATTTTATATCCCAACAAAGAACTTCCTAAGTTTGTTCATAAAAACACGATTGCATCAGCAGACGTTAAATCTTCACAATTATTAACTCAACTTCTTGCAGACGGGAACACCCAATTAATCAATCAAGATGGAAATGGTGCTTACCACTTTAACGGTAGTTTTAACAATGCCGATTCCGTTCAACTAGCCTTGAGTAGCCTTTCAGATTCTTATTCAGAACTTGTGGATGCGGATTCTAAAAAGGTTCTTGATATTTTCGAAACTGTATTTGACCACAAATCGTTTACAGGAAGATCGGGTACTTTCTTTGGATATGAAGGTTTAGGGTCTATTTACTGGCATATGGTATCCAAGCTATTATTAGCTGTTTATGAAGTGACTGAAAAAGCGTTATCCGAATCTGAAGATAAGGAGCTTATAGGTCGATTGTATGATCATTATTTTGAAGTCAATGCCGGGATAGGAGTTCATAAATCTCCAGAAATCTATGGTGCGTTTCCTACCGATGCATATTCTCATACTCCTGGAGGTAAAGGCGCACAGCAGCCTGGAATGACTGGGCAAGTGAAGGAAGATGTTTTAAGTAGGTTTGGGGAGTTAGGAGTCAAAGTGCGTAATGGTGCTGTAGCGTTTAACCCAGAAATACTGCGAACGGAAGAGTTTTTAACAACGAAAGAGGTGTTTAATTACGTCAACCTAGCTAAAGAAAAGTGTCATTTAGATTTGGAAATAGACTCTCTGGCTTTTACATACTGTCAAGTGCCAGTAGTTTACCAAAAAGCATCCAATTCAGCTATTAAAGTGTTTTTAAGTGACGGAAGTGTTTCATCTTTTGAAGGGAAGTCCCTAGATGTTGAAACGAGCCAATTGCTATTTAATAGAGGTGGGCAAATAGATAAATTAGTTGTTTCTGTAGCAAAACTCTAATATGATGTGTCTAAGACCTTTTCTATCCATAGCACTAATTTTTGTTTTATGCTTTGGAGTAGAGTCTTGTAAAGATAAAAAAATGAATGTATTACCTATAAATAAGAATAAATCAGCCGCTGAGTTTCTCGGGCACTCTGAATATAGAGCCATGTCCTATGGAGGGTATCGGACCCTAACAAGAGACGATCAACCTTCTATATCTCAGATTAAAGAAGACCTTAAGATTTTATCAGCCATAGGAGTTAAAGTCATACGCACCTATAATTTACAGTTAGATCAGGCCCCTAATATTCTTAAGGCGATTCGTGCTTTAAGATCTGAGGATGCTAGTTTTGAAATGTATGTGATGCTTGGTCTTTGGATGGAATGTGAAAATGCTCGACAATCTCCTAACCACGTAGTGGAAGACATTGCAGTTAATAGCGCTGAGATTGAACGTGCCATAATCTACAGCAATCAGTACCCAGATATTGTTAAAATTATAGCTGTCGGTAATGAGGCGATGGTACATTGGCAAACGGATTATTTTGTAGCACCATCTGTGATTTTAAAGTGGGTAAACTATTTGCAGAAATTAAAAACCGAGGATAAGTTGCCCTCAGCTTTGTGGATTACAAGCTCAGATAATTTTGCATCATGGGGTGGAGGAGATGCTGCATATCATAATGAAGATTTAACCGCCTTGATCAAGGCAGTAGATTATATTTCTCTACACACGTATCCCTTTCATGACACTCATTATAATTCCAGTTTTTGGATAGAGAGTCAAAAGAATACCGAACACTTAAGCGTCAAAACGCGTATTGAATTGGCAGTTCAGAATGCGGTTGATTATGCAGTGTCTCAGTACCAATCTGTTGAAAAACATGTAGAAAGCTTAGGAGTTCAAACCCCGATTCACATAGGCGAAACGGGATGGGCTACTGAGTCAGAAGCTCTTTATGGACCTTCGGGAACTCAAGCAGCCGATGAATATAAGCAAGCTCTTTATTACCAAAAAATGTCTGACTGGAGCATAGCCAATGGGGTTAGTTGTTTTTATTTTGAAGCTTTTGATGAACCTTGGAAAGATGCGGCTCGCCCAATGGGGTCTGAAAATCATTTTGGACTTATTGATGTTGAGGGAACTCTGAAATATGCGCTTTGGGAGGCCTTTGATTCAGGGCTTTTTGAAGGACTGACACGTGATGGTAAGCCACTTAAAAAATCATTTAATGGTGAGTTTCAAAAGATATTCAACTCCATTAAATTACCAAACTAACTCTAATGAAATTAAAATTAAAATATATATTTATCTTCGGACTTTTAAGTCTTACTTACAGCTTTACAGCGTTTGAGGATAGTGAAGTAGTTTCTGTTAAAGGCAGACAATTGCGAATTAATGATACACCCTATTTTATAAAGGGAGTTTGTTTTAACCCCGTTGAAAAAGGACATACAGAAAGAGATTTTACTAATATTGATCTTGACCTTGCTCTAATGAATGAGGCGGGTATAAACACCATTCGTGTCTATAAGCCTATAGATGAAGTTTCTGTTTTGGATAAGATTGCTGCCGCAGGGATTAAAGTGATTACAAGCTTTGGTTACAACCAAGAAGGTCATTTTGATATATTAACAGGTTCTTACTTAGACTATGTTAATACCTACAAAAGCCACAAAGCAATTTTATTTTGGGAGCTTGGAAATGAATATAACTACCACCCAGAATGGTTTGACGGCGATATAACCAACTGGTATGACAGTTTACAAATCGCTGCTGATGCTATTCATCAAAATGATCCGAACCACCCTGTAGCTTCCGCACACGGGGAGCTTCCAGATAGCGCCACTTTAGCGGCATCAACTAATGTCGACTTATGGGGTTTGAATGTGTATCGTTGGGATAATCCAGAAGCGATATTTAACCAGTGGTCAGCGCTAAGTGACAAACCGATGTACCTTTCAGAGGCCGGAAGCGATAGCTATATGACTGTTGCTAATCATGAATTCACTAAGGGAGAAAATCAGCAGGCACAAGCACAATCCTTAAATAATATTTTGAGTGATGTTTTTGATAATAAAGCGATTAACTCAGGGGTTTTAGTGTTTTCTTTTACAGATGAATTATGGAAAGCAGGAAATCCAGACAAACAAGATGTTGGTGGCTGGGCTCCAGCGAGTAGCGGAGTGCCTTACGACGGGACAGCCAATGAAGAATACTGGGGGATTTTAGATGTCAATCGCCATAAGAAAGATGCATTTCATGTACTTAAAGAATTTTATAATAACCCAGAGAATTAATCAGTTTATTATGCGAAAAATAACGTCAATTTCCCTTGTTTTTTTATTAGTTGTAACTCTGTTTTTGTTTTCATTTGACTCCAAAAAAGAAATGTTGATAGAGGTCTATGAAACGTCTGCCGCAGGACACAAACTAACACAAATAAAAACCTTTTCCGAAGGGAAAATAGTTTCTGAGATTAATTTAAATCCTGAAGAAAAGCTGCAGACGATTACAGGATTTGGTGGGGCCTTTACGGAGTCTTCAGCCTATCTGTTAAATCAAATGAGTCCCGAAAAAAGGGACCAAATAATCAAAGCCTATTTTTCTAATGACGGAGCCGCCTATTCTTTAACACGAACCCACATGAATTCATGTGATTTTTCTTTGAGTAACTATTCCTATACTGCGGTGGAAGGCGATACTGAACTTGAGCACTTTTCAATAGATCATGATAAAGATGATTTGATTCCAATGATTAAGGCAGCACAAGAAGCTTCCAAAGACGGCTTCAAACTTTTTGGTTCTCCTTGGACGGCTGCGCCGTGGATGAAAGATAACAATTCATGGGTTGGTGGTAAATTAAAGCCAGAATATTACAATACATGGGCGTTGTTTTTCTCTAAATACGCCGATGCTTATAAGGCTGAAGGCATCGATATTTGGGGTTTTACGGTTGAAAACGAACCAATGGGTAATGGAAATAACTGGGAGAGTATGGTTTTTAGCCCTGAAGAGATGACGCTTTTTGTTCAAAAATATCTTGGGCCTACCCTGGAAGCTAAAGGACAGGAAGACTTGGTTATATTAGGCTTCGATCAAAATCGAGGCGACCTTAAGGAATGGGTGGATGTAATGTACAAAGACGAAGCAAGTTCAAAATATTATGATGGAACCGCTATCCATTGGTATGAAAGCACCTATGACTATTTTCCTGAAGAGTTACAGTATGCACATCATAAAGCGCCCAATAAACATTTAATTCAGGCCGAAGCATGTGTAGACTCTGAGGTTCCAGCTTGGAAGGATGATG
>CAJIZJ010000017.1 GCA_905181825.1 uncultured Flavobacteriaceae bacterium | reverse complement strand
GTTCCAGAATTTCCACGACCTCTAGTACCAAAAACATTTACTAAGGACGATTGATGTCTTCTTTTTCCGTTAATCAACACCAAGGTTTGGTCGGGTCCTAATCCTCTAAGAGATGCAGGTACAATATGATCAGCTCCATCAGAACCTGATTGTTTTGTGGCATTGAATGAGGGTGCCGCAAATTGTAAAATATCATTAAGCTCAACCTTCCCTGTTTTTGAGCTTAACTCAGCCACGTCAATGACATCAATTGCAACGGCAGAATTTAATGCAGGGCGGTTTGGATTCCTCGATCCAACAAGATAAACTTCATCTAAAGAAGAGCCATCTTGAAGCGTCACATTCACGACCGATTGATTTGCTATGGCGATTTCTAGAGTCTCATACCCTACATAACTAAACACAAGTGTTCCGTTTGAATCCGCACGGATTTGATAGTTTCCATCAAAGTCTGAGATAGTTCCATTACTTGTACCTTTTTCCATGACGTTAACTCCCGTAATAGGAATTCCATCGCTTCCCAAAACCTTACCGGTAATATTTTGAGAGATTGCAAAATTAACACTAGCAAATGCTAATATCATTACATAAATTTTTTTCATTTTGTTAAGTTTTATGATTTAGATTTTTAAATGTAAATAAAATATTAACATTTAATTAATGTTTTTTACAATACTTCAATTTAATAGTATTTTCGACATATATATCTGTTATATATTAACTTATAGTTCAAAAAAACTTCATTTATCATAATATTTTTTGGACTCCTTAATAGTCTACACCCATAAATTTAACATTTTATTAACTTTTAGTTGTTTCTAATTAAAACAAATAACAAAGCGTAATAATTTTCAAGTATTTCATAATTAGTTGGTTTTATTGAAAGTGTATTTTTAAATTTTATTCAGTAATTTATATGATAATAGTTTTTTTCTGTGCATTATCTTTAAAAATAGATTCTAAATATTCTATCGAAAGTATTAAAGTAATTTATGTACTCATGTAAATTATTGATTTAAATAATTACATTTGCATTCAAATTTTAAGATATGAAAGCTGGTATTGTAGGATTGCCAAATGTAGGAAAATCAACCCTTTTTAATTGTTTGTCAAATGCAAAAGCACAGAGTGCAAACTTTCCATTTTGTACAATTGAACCAAATATTGGCGTTGTAAACGTTCCAGACCCTAGGCTATCTAAACTCGAAGAGCTAGTGGTTCCTGAAAAAGTCATTCCTGCTACAGTTGAAATTGTTGACATTGCGGGCCTTGTAAAAGGCGCTAGTAAAGGGGAAGGGCTTGGAAATCAATTTCTAGGTAATATTCGTGAAACAGATGCTATTCTTCATGTTTTACGTTGTTTTGATGATGATAATATTATTCATGTTGATGGCAATGTAGATCCTATCAGAGATAAGGAAACAATTGACATGGAGCTTCAATTAAAAGATTTGGAGACAACAGAAAAAAAATTAGAAAAAGTAAAACGTGCTTCAAGAACCGGCAACAAAGAGGCTCAAAAAGAAGAAGTTATTCTTCTGAAAATTAAAGATAACTTAGAAGCTGGTATTTCCATTCGAGCTTTAGATTTTTCTGAAGATGATTATTTAGAATTTGTTAAGCCTTTACAGTTTATCACTGATAAACCAGTAATGTATGTGTGTAACGTAGACGAAGATTCAGCCGTGTCGGGGAATTCTTATGTAGATCTTGTTAAAGAAAATGTAGCTAATGAAAATGCTGAAGTATTAGTTCTTGCAGTTGGTACAGAAGCAGACATTAATGAATTAGATGATTATGAAGAACGTAAAATGTTTCTACAAGATATTGGCTTAGATGAACCAGGTTCTGCAAAACTGATCCGTTCAGCTTACAAGCTATTAACCTTACAGACTTATTTTACTGCAGGGGTTAAGGAAGTTCGTGCCTGGACTATTAATGTAGGAAGTTCAGCCCCACAAGCGGCCGGCGTTATCCATACCGATTTTGAGAAAGGTTTTATTCGTGCAGAAGTTATAGCCTATACTGATTTCGTGAACTTTGGCTCAGAAGCTAAAGTTAAAGAAGCTGGTAAAATGAGAGTTGAGGGAAAAAACTATACGGTTAAAGATGGAGATGTCATGCATTTTCTTTTTAATGTTTAATAAATATTATAACTAATAATATGAAAGTCAATGTTCTCAACAACATTGGCTTTTTTTTGTTAATTAATTTGTGTTTTAAAGGTTTTATTTTTTGTGCTGATGTGCTATATTAGCCTTCTGTCACGAAACACCTATGTCTCAAAATTCAGATTACACAGAAGATAATATTAGATCCCTTGATTGGAAGGAGCATATACGCATGCGTCCTGGAATGTATATTGGGAAACTAGGAGATGGCTCCTCAGCTGATGATGGGATTTACATCCTATTAAAAGAAGTTCTGGACAACTCTATTGATGAGTTTGTAATGGGAGCTGGAAAAACAATTGAGATTTCCATACAAGGGAGCAAAGTGATAGTCCGTGACTTTGGTCGTGGTATTCCTCTAGGAAAAGTGGTTGATGTCGTTTCAAAGATGAATACCGGTGGAAAGTATGATTCAAGAGCTTTTAAAAAGTCTGTAGGACTTAACGGAGTTGGAACCAAAGCGGTGAATGCATTGTCTTCCTTTTTTAGAGTTGAATCTACAAGAGATGGAAAATCTGCATCTGCAGAATTCTCTTCAGGAGTTTTAAATAATCAAGATTTATTAGACGATACAACGCGTCGTAAAGGAACTAAAGTTTCATTTGTTCCTGACGAAGTGATATTTAAAAATTACAAATACAGAAATGAGTATGTCGCACGCATGCTTAAAAACTATGTGTATCTAAATCCAGGTCTTACTATATTATTTAATGGTGAGAAGTTTTTTAGTGAAAACGGCTTAAAGGATCTTTTAGAAGACAATACCAATGCGACTGATATGACGTATCCGATCATTCATATTAAGGCTGAGGATATCGAAGTGGCGCTTACACACAGTAAAACACAATATAGTGAAGAATACCATTCGTTTGTGAATGGTCAAAACACCACACAAGGAGGGACGCACTTAGCGGCCTTTAGAGAAGCATTTGTTAGGACTATTAGAGAGTTTTATGGTAAAAACTATGAAGCGTCTGATATTAGGAAATCCATTATATCTGCTATTGCTATTAAAGTCATGGAGCCCGTTTTTGAAAGTCAAACAAAAACAAAGCTAGGCTCAACTGATATGGGTGGAGACCTTCCAACGGTTCGAACCTTTATAAACGATTTTTTAAAAACCCACCTAGACAACTTTTTACATAAAAACCCGAATACTGCAGAAGCAATACAGCGTAAAATTTTACAGGCTGAACGAGAGCGTAAAGAATTGTCAGGGATTCGTAAAATTGCTAGAGATCGAGCAAAAAAATCAAGCCTTCACAACAAAAAACTAAGAGATTGTCGCGTGCATTTTGGAGACATTAAAAATGGACGTAATCTCGAATCAACTTTATTTATAACAGAAGGAGATTCTGCATCTGGAAGTATTACAAAATCAAGAGATGTAAATACTCAAGCCGTATTTAGTTTAAAAGGAAAACCATTAAACTGCTATGGCTTAACTAAAAAAATTGTTTACGAAAACGAAGAATTTAATCTTCTTCAGGCAGCCTTAAATATTGAAGAATCAATTGAAGATTTACGTTACAATAATATTGTAATCGCTACAGATGCCGACGTTGATGGAATGCACATTCGTTTATTGTTAATTACATTCTTCCTTCAGTTTTTTCCAGAGATTATTAAAGAAGGCCACCTGTACATACTACAAACGCCATTGTTTAGAGTTAGAAATAAAAAAGAAACGATTTACTGCTATTCTGAGAATGAACGCAGAAATGCAGTTCAAAAGTTAAAACCTAAACCAGAGATCACACGATTTAAGGGCTTAGGAGAGATATCTCCCAATGAATTTAAATATTTTATTGGAGAGGATATTCGTCTTGACCCAGTGATGTTAGATTCTGATATGACCATAGAATCATTACTCCAGTTTTATATGGGGAAAAACACTCCAGATCGTCAAAAATTTATTATTGAAAATCTAAAAGTAGAATTAGATATTATCGAAGAAGAGGTATGATAGAAGAGAACGATGATATAGCAGCGAATGAATTGCCAGAAAACCAAGAAACGATTACTCGAGTAACGGGTATGTTTAAAGATTGGTTTTTAGATTATGCATCTTATGTAATTTTAGAACGTGCTGTTCCCGCTATTGAAGATGGTTTTAAGCCAGTTCAACGTAGAATCTTACATTCTATGAAAGATCTTGATGACGGGCGATATAATAAAGTGGCAAATATAGTAGGACACACCATGCAGTACCATCCGCATGGAGACGCAAGTATTGCAGACGCTATGGTTCAAATTGGCCAAAAAGATTTGTTAATTGATGCCCAGGGTAACTGGGGGAATGTGCTTACTGGAGACAGGGCTGCTGCTTCAAGGTATATTGAAGCTAGATTATCTAAATTTGCTTTAGAAGTCGTTTTTAATCCAAAAATTACAGAGTGGCAAGCTTCATATGACGGTCGTCGTAAGGAGCCTATTAACCTTCCTGTTATGTTTCCCTTATTATTGGCACAAGGAGCTGAAGGGATTGCAGTAGGACTGTCAACAAAAGTATTGCCTCATAACTTTATTGAGCTGATAGATGCTTCTGTTAAACACCTGCAAGGAAAGCGTTTCACTATTTTTCCTGATTTTGCAACTGGTGGAATTGCAGATTTCACTAACTACAATGATGGATTGCGGGGGGGTAAAGTACGATGTAGAGCAAAAATATCACAACTCAATAAAAATACCTTAGTAATTACGGAAGTTCCATTTGGAACTACAACATCTTCATTAATTGACTCCATTCTAAAAGCGAATGAAAAGAGTAAGATTAGAATTAAAAAAATTGAAGATAATACTGCAGCAGAAGTAGAAATACTTGTTCATTTACCAGCTGGGATATCTCCTGACAAAACAATAGATGCATTGTTTGCTTTCACCTCCTGTGAGAATTCGATATCTCCTTTAGGATGTGTTATTGAAGATAACAAGCCTTTGTTTGTTGGAGTCACAGAAATGTTGAGAAGATCTACAGATCACACAGTAGAGCTGCTTAAACAGGAATTGGAAATAAAGCTTGGAGAGTTTCAAGAGCAATGGCACTTTGCCTCTTTAGAGCGTATATTTATTGAAAATAGAATTTACCGTGATATTGAAGAAGAAGAAACCTGGCCAGGAGTAATAAGTGCTATTGACAGGGGGCTTCAGCCACATATTCAGCATTTAAAACGTGCTATTACAGAAGAGGATATTGCACGCTTAACAGAAATACGAATCAAAAGAATCTCTAAATTTGATATTGAAAAAGCGCAACAAAAAATTGATGCTTTAGAAGATCAAATAGCTGAAACAAAAGGGTATTTAGCTAATCTTATTACCTATGCTATTGATTACTTTAAACGTTTAAAAGTTAATTACGGAGAAGGCAAGGAGCGGAAAACCGAAATTAGAACCTTTGATGATGTAGACGCTACAAAGGTAATTATTAGAAACACTAAGCTTTATGTAAATAGAGAAGAAGGTTTTATCGGAACGGGATTAAAACGTGATGAATATGTTTGTGACTGTAGTGACATAGATGACATCATTGTATTTACTGAAGAAGGAAAAATGATGGTTACCAAAGTTGGTAGCAAAACCTTTATTGGTAAAAATATAATTCACGTTGCTGTATTTAAGAAAAAGGACTCTCGTACTATTTACAATATGATATATAAGGATGGTAAAGGAGGGGCCTCTTATATTAAACGATTTGCTGTTACTAGTGTGACGAGAGATCGAGAGTATGATTTAACAAATGGAAAAGCTGCATCTAATACATTGTATTTCTCAGCCAATCCAAATGGAGAAGGAGAAGTGGTTACTGTTTTGCTGCGTCAAGCAGGAAGTATTAAGAAACTTAAATGGGATATTGACTTTGCAGGCGTTAATATCAAGGGACGCGTTTCTAAGGGGAACATAGTTACCAAAAATGCGGTGAAGCGTATTGAGCTTAAAGAAAAAGGAGTCAGTACACTTAAACCAAGAAAAATATGGTTTGATGATACAATCCAACGTCTAAATGTAGACGGTCGTGGGGATTTAGTTGGCGAGTTTAGAGGAGAAGATCGTATTTTGATTATAACACAATCTGGTTTAGTTAAAACAATTGTTCCTGAAATCACGGCTCATTTTGACGATGATATGATTGTACTTGAAAAATGGATACCTAGTAAGCCTGTTTCAGCAATCTATTTTGACGGAGAAAAGCAGAAGCATTATGTTAAACGTTTCTTGATTGAAAACGAAAACAGGGAAGATAGCTTCATTACAGAACATGCTTCAAGCGTATTAGAAATTATCTCAACTGATTGGCGTCCCGTTGCTAAGGTTTCCTTTGCAAAAGACAGAGGAAAAGATCGAAAAGAAGATCAAATCATAGATATAGAGCAGTTTATCACTCTTAAAGGAGTTTCTGCTTTAGGAAATCAGTTAACGAAACTTAAAGTCAACCAAATTGACCTTATGGAATCGCTACCATATGAAGCTCCACTGCAAATACCAGCTGATGAAATTGTTGTAGTCGAGGAGGAGGTTGTTGACAAATCAGATGTAACAGAAACGACACAGCAAACGGGAACTTACACTGACACCAGTTTAAAAGAAAAAAGTAAGGAAGAGTCCAAAGCGTCCGACTCAGACCTTGATATTAACAATGAAGGACAGATTACTTTATTTTAATTAATACGGGTAGCTTCCCCCTGACGTTTGTTAGTATCACCAATATAGCCATACTCAAACTTATAGCTATTTTTTGTAGTAGTTAGAATCTTAAGGTGAATGTCCTTTTTTTCAGCACGATTCTTTGGATTGATAGTTTTGAATATCATTTCACAGTCATTTATCCAGCGCACACTTGCAGAGTCAATACTGCCTTTAAACTCTTCAATCTGAAGTTTGGAGTCTCGAGTAAATTTAGAAGTATATAAAATATCGTCTATGGTGATTTCGCTTTTGTATGTACCTGTTTTAAAATCATTACAATTTTGTTCTACATTGTAACAACTAACAAAAAAAAGAACACCCAATAGTAAGGTCATGTTTTTCATTGTACAAAAATACAAAACAGATTGAGTAATCTGAATTATTTTCAGGAATTCGTTATGTAATTCTTAAAGCTTCCATCTTGATAAAATATTACAATTCTGTCAATGACTTCTGAGTCGTTAACTTTAGCGTTTATAGGAAGGGGAGGTTTAGTAGTTGATTTTGCTATTAAAGGCTGGGCTAGGTTAGTGTTTGCAGGAAACTTACCGATGCCTCTTAATAGCCATATGAGGTCAATTTCAGGAAATGCTTGAAGAACTTTATCAACAAAATCTAAACTTGGCTTGTTACGTCCACTTAAAATATGGGAAATACTGGAACGTTGGACTGATATCTTTTCGGCAAATGCGGAAGCTGATAACCCATAATGTTTAAGAATTTTTTCAAGTCGGGAATTGAATTCAGTAGTATTTATCATTGTTTACAAATGTAGACGCGTTAGGGTTTTACAAATGTAAACTATAATCTGCAGATTACAAAGAATTGTTTTGCATTAAACTTTTTAATCAATAATAAACTTTAAGTAATCTCTACAATAGACTGATTTTGTGATTACTACATTTAAAAAGCATAATTCAAACACCACCCTCATTGACCGCGTAATTTATGAATTCATTTGATACAGGTTTGTAAACAAATCATAACTCATTGTGTTTACATTTGTAAATTAAAGTTTGTTTACAAATGTAAAACCTATATTGTTTACATTTGTACATTATTAAAAGGCATATGTTTAGTTCCACTAATTTTTTATCACAATACGATTCACTGAAGGCCACGTCTTTGAAATCTAGAGTTTTGTCAAATTCTGATATAGAACCCCTTTTAAGTTTATTATCAGATACATTCGATGTAAGTACTTTAGGGCATTCTGAGATAGGCCTACCAATTCACGGCGTTAAAATAGGTTCTGGACCTAAACGAATTCTATTATGGTCTCAAATGCATGGAAATGAAAGCACAACAACTAAAGCTCTCTTTGATCTATTCAACTATTTAAAATTAGAAGATTTTAATGCGTTTTTAGGCACTTGTACACTGTTTATAATACCAATACTTAATCCCGATGGAGCAAAGGCTTATACACGTCTTAACGCAAATAAAGTGGACTTAAATAGAGATGCTATTAACAGGTCGCAAAAGGAAAGTATTATTTTAAGATCAGTTTTTAATGAATTTAAACCTCATTATTGTTTTAATTTACACGGTCAGCGTACTATATTTAGTGCAGGTAAATCAAATAACTCATCAGTTATCAGCTTTTTATCTCCTTCTGAAGACGCAGAGCGGACGGTAACAATAACTCGAAAAAAGTCAATGTCAATTATTCACTCCATGAACGGAGTGCTTCAAATATATTTACCTAATCAAATTGGCCGATATGATGATGGTTTTAATGCCAATTGTGTTGGAGATCAATTTCAAACATTAGGAGTGCCTACTGTTCTTTTTGAAGCAGGTCACTATCCAGGAGATTACTCACGTGAAGAAACTCGTAAATACATTGCGCTATCCATTTTCACTGCTATTGAGTGCATAGCCTATAATAAAGTTGATGAAGACACTTCTTCACTGTACTTTGATATTCCTGAAAATGACACATTATTTAATGATGTGATTATTAGAAATGCGCTCTTAGATCCAAGCAATCCAAATGATTTCTGTGACATTGGGATCCAACATAAAGAAGTTTTAGGTCCAAATGGACTTTTATTTAAACCGACGATTGATTTTATTGGAGATTTGTCTAAAAAACATGGTCATATGGAAATAAATGCAAATTTTAAAGCTGTTTCACACCCAGATTTTTCTGTATTATCAGAAAATTACGAAATCGATTTCTTATTAGTAGAATTCGTTAAAAAGGCTCTTTTCATTGAAAATAATTTAACATAACTTCATTTTTTTTACATAAAAAATGTTAAATTTGTTATAATATTGAAAATTAACTAAAAATTTATACAAAGTGGCCAAAGTAAAATTAGACGAAATCGATCATCAAATCTTGGATATGTTGATTGATAATACAAGGATACCGTTTACAGATATCGCAAAAAAATTATTGATTTCAGCTGGGACAGTTCATGTCCGAGTAAAAAAAATGGAAGATGCAAAGATTATCAAGGGATCATCATTGACTATTGATTATCAAAAACTAGGATATTCGTTTATAGCATATGTTGGCGTTTTTCTTCAAAATACATCTCAGACTAAATTTGTTTTAGAGCGTATTTATGAAATACCTCACGTAACTGTAGCACACATTACAACTGGTAAGTTCAATATCTTTTGTAAGATTCGTGCTAAAAGCACAACACATGCAAAAGAAATTATCTTTAAACTAGATGAAATTGAAGGCGTGTATCGTACTGAAACAATGATTTCTTTAGAAGAAAGTATTAACGATAAAAAACGTTTAATGCATTCTATCTTTAATGATATGTAATTTTTAAATAATACTATGAAGCGTAGTAACTAAATGCTTCGTGTACCATAGTATCAGTCACTACTACATCAACTTTAGAAACTCCAATTTTCTCTAATAATGCATATTTGACGAGTCCATGGGAATTCTTTTTATCATACTTCAAAAGCTCAATTATTGAGCTTTTGTCTTTTTCATTAAATTCTACTGAGCCATAGGTATCTTTAAATGTCTTTTTAATTTCAGAAAGTTCTGAATTACTCAATCCACATGTTTTTGTAGATAGGTATGCTTCTAGTATCATTCCGGCCGCTATTGCTTCTCCATGAAGTAATGTTGTTTTTTTTTCATTTTCTAAACAGTAAGACTCAATTGCATGTCCTAAAGTATGACCGAAATTTAATTGCTTTCTTTCCCCTTGTTCATTAGGGTCTCTTTTTACAACTTCGTTTTTTATGATAACAGACTCATGAATTAAACCATCTAAATCTTCGGAATTAAGTTTAGTTAAATCACAAAGACGACTCCAATAGTTAGCATCTTTGATTAGTCCATGTTTTAACATTTCGGCCATTCCTGACCGCATTTCAGCTTTAGATAATGTTTTTAAAAATGAGGTGTCGATCAATACCATCTCCGAGAAATTAATAACTCCTACTTGATTTTTAAGACTTCCCAAATCTACACCTGTCTTGCCACCAACTGACGCATCTACCATGGCAAGTAAGCTTGTGGGAACATTAATAAAACGAATACCACGTTTAAATGCAGAAGCTACAAAACCGCCTAAGTCGGTAACAACTCCACCACCAAGGTTTATTAATAATGATTTTCTATCGGCTCCAAGCTCTGAAAGAGCATGCCATACTTGCGTGCAAGTTTCGAGCGTTTTATGAAGTTCACCGGCTTCCATTTCAATGATTTCAAATTCCGAGGAATAACTAATATTAGAAAGAAATTCAGGTAAACAGTTATCGTGAGTGTTTGTATCAACTAAAATAAATATTTTACTAAAATTTGAGTGTTCCAAAAACGAATTAAGCTTAACATAACACTGTTCATTAAAATGAATAGAGTAGCTTCCAGATTCTATAGATTTCATAGTTAATTATATCATATATTAAGACTGTGAAATTAAGTAGAAATTTACAAATAATGTAATTACTATTAAATATATTTGCTAGGTTAAATACTATATTTATGAGTCTTGATTTTAATAATACAAAAGTTGCATTCCACTTAAAGTCGGATTCTGAGCTGGAACGTGCCTATTTTTTATTTAAAATGATATCCATAGAACCATTGGTGAGAATAGGAACTGCTGCGACTAATTTTGCATTAAAGGCGCACCTTCCTGTTGAGGGTTTAATCAGATCTACTGTGTTTGATCATTTTTGCGGAGGGGTCAATGAAGTTGATTGCATCCCTAAAATTGCTGAAATGCATAAGAGTGGTGTTTATAGCGTTCTTGATTATTCTGTGGAAGGAAAAGTGGACGAAGCGCAATTTGATTTAGCGCTAAAAAAAACTCTAGAATTAATCACTTTTTCTAAGAAGAACGAAGCCATGCCAATAGCTGTTTTTAAACCTACTGGTTTTGGTCGCTTAAAAATTTATCAAAAAGTAAGTGATAAAATTTCTTTATCTCCATCTGAAAAAGAAGAATGGGCTCGAATTAAAAAACGGTTCGATTTGGTTTGTGCTTCTGGAAAAACAAATAATATTAAAATTCTTATTGACGCCGAAGAAAGCTGGATTCAAGAAGCTGTTGATGATTTAATACTAGAAATGATGGAGCTTTACAACAAAGAAGCCGTCATTGTGTATAATACACTCCAAACATACCGATGGGACCGCTTAGAGTATTTAAAGAAGATTCATTTAAAGTCTCATCAGTTAAACTTTAAGCTAGGGTTTAAAATTGTACGAGGTGCTTATATGGAGAAAGAGCGATTAAGAGCTATAGAATTTGGGTATAAGTCTCCAATATGTGAAACTAAAGCCTTGACAGATGTGCTATTTAATGATACTCTAACCTTTATTTTTTCAAATTTAGATAAAATTCAACCCTTTATTGGGACGCATAACGAAGATAGTACCTCCCTAGCAATTCGTTTAATGCTTCAAGCTAATATCTCCAATAACGATCATAGGGTATGGTTTGGGCAGTTATACGGCATGAGTGATCATATTAGCTATAACTTAGCTAATCAAGGCTATAACGTTGCTAAATATGTTCCATTCGGACCTGTAAAGGATGTTATGCCGTATTTGATCAGGCGTGCTGAAGAAAACACATCAGTAGCTGGACAAACTTCAAGAGAATTGTCGCTAATTAAAAAGGAAAGAAAACGTCGTAAAATTTAAAGAACAATAAGCTTTTTTATACGGGCAATCTTTGTGCAATTTTCAACAATTAAATCATATTTTTCACCCTCAACATAGTAAGTTCTGCAAGGGAGTGATTCTGTGTCACTTTTTCCGAAATTGATATCTGCATTTTTAAATATTGAATGCAACGTTAAAGTGTCAATTATTTTAGAGTTTAACTGTTCTTGAACAGACTCTGAATATTGAGGTCTTTTAGTTTGGATATTTTTTAAAACTCTGGCATCAGGACCATAAGCACAACTGGTTTTTTTTCCGCTTAAGAAAAACATTAAAAATACTAAACCTATGGAAAACCCTCCCATGTAAAAACCAAAACGATGAACAATTTTCATGAACTAATTTTAAAAGATTAAAAGATTGGCATCACTACAATCTAAATCAAACCACTCGGCTATAGATTTGTTGGTTAAAATGCCGTGGTAAAAATACAATCCATTTTTCAATCCTTTGTCAAATCTTAAAGAATTCTCAATCCCACCATCTTCAGCGATCTTTAGAAGGTAAGGTGTGAAGATGTTACTTATTGATACTGAGGAGGTTCGAGCATATCTAGCTGGTATATTTGGTACACAATAATGTATAACTTCGTGCTTAACAAAGGTGGGGTTGTCATGAGAGGTTATTTCACTAGTCTCAAAACAGCCGCCCATATCTATACTAACGTCTATTATGACAGCGCCAGGTTTCATTTGTTCAACTAAGGTCTCATTAACAAGAATAGGTGCTCTGTTTTCTCCCTTTGCAGCTCCAATAGCAACATCACATCGCATTAATGCTTTTTGAAGATTTTTAGGTTGCATGGTAGAAGTATATATTGTGCGACCTAAGTTAGCTTGTAGTGCTCTAAGTTTACTGATAGAGTTGTCAAAAACTCGAATGTTAGCTCCAAGTCCAATAGCGGATCTTGCTGCAAATTCCCCAACAGTTCCAGCGCCTATTATCACAACTTCAGTAGGGGGAACTCCACTTACGTTCCCAAGCATGAGTCCATTTCCTTGGTTAGTAATAGACATTATTTCGGATGCTATCAATATAGAAGCTGAACCCGCAATTTCACTCAACTGACGAACGGCAGGAAAAGCACCATCTTGGTCTTTAATAAATTCAAAACCCAAAGCGGTAATACGTTTTTTAGACAGTTTTTTAAAGTAATCCTTGTGCTGAATTTTTATTTGAATCGCGGAAATAAGAAGTGCTTTTGGATTTATTAATTCAATTTCTTCTAGGGTAGGTGGTTCAACCTTAAGTATAATTGGGCATCCAAATACTTTTGCTCTATCTATCGCTATTTCAGCACCGGCTTCGCTGTATTCATGGTCATTAAAAAAAGCATTATCACCTGCGCCTGTTTCAATCATTACGCGATGTCCATTACTTGTCAGTGCAGATACGGCATCAGGGGTAAGGCAGACTCTTTTTTCCTGAAAGGACATTTCTTTAGGGATCCCAATAAACAAAGCCCCCTTTTCTTTTGAAATCTCTAATCTTTCTTCTTTAGGAAGTAGTTGTTCTTTAGTGAAAGGTGAAGTTGGTTTTTGCATGGTAGTTATTTATATATCTAAATTACAATTATTTTTTTGTCCATCCAGCAGAAAGTGTTTTTTCTGATATTTCAAGAATTCTACCGCCATCTTCAGCTAGAGATATATCTAATTGTGTGACATGTTCAGGAAGTAAGTCATAAACTTTATCAGGCCATTCAATGAAATTCCAATGCTTGGATTCAAAATAATCTTCAATACCCATATCTAAAGCTTCATGTAAATCATTAATTCTGTAAAAATCAAAATGATAAACGATGTCATTAGGAATTTCATATTCATTTACGATTGAAAATGTTGGGCTTGATGTTAAATCATTTCCTCCTAGTTCTTTAACAAGAGCACTTATTAAGGTTGTTTTTCCGCTTCCCATGTCACCATTAAACAAAATATGTTTTGTTTTAACTTGATTGAGAATTAAACGTGCAGTACTAGATAAGTCTTTTAATTTATAATTAATAACGCTGCTCATTTATCTAGGGTTTAATGTGACAAAAGGGATCAAAACTTCTTCTAATGAAATACCTCCATGTTGATAGGTGTTTCTGAAATAACTAACATAATGATTGTAGTTATTTGGGTACGCAAAAAACAGGTTGTCCTTTGCGAAAATAAAGGAACTATTCATCCCTGAAGAGGGAAGGTAGACTGACTTAGGGTCTTTCACTGCCAATACATCTTTTTCTTCATAAGATAAACTGCGACCAGTTTTATATCTTAAATTCAGACTGGTATCTTTATTTCCAACAACTTTAGAAGGGTTTTTTACATTTATAGTCCCGTGGTCAGTTGTAATAATAAGTTTGAAATTAAGTTCTTTAGCTTGTTTAATAACATCTAACAGGGGTGAGTTTTCGAACCAACTTTTGGTGAGTGACCGATAGCCTTTGTCATTTGATGCAAGTTCTTTTAGAACCTCCATTTCAGTTTTGGCATGTGATAACATGTCAACAAAATTGTAAACCAATACCGTCAAGTCATTTGCTGCTTTACTTTTAAAAGACTCTGCTAGTTTTTGTCCAGCTCTTAAGTTGGTTATTTTAATATATTCATGTTTTAATTCAGATAAGCCAAGTCGCTTTAGCTGTGCCTCTAAAAACTCAGCTTCAAATAAGTTTTTACCTCCTTCATCATTGTCATTTCTCCAATATTGTGGGTATAGCTTCTCCATCTCACTCGGCATTAGTCCTGAAAATATAGCATTACGAGCATATTGAGTAGCCGTTGGTAGAATACTAAAATATAAGCTGTCTTCTTGTATTTTATAGTAGCTATTAATAATGGGCTCAATAGACTTCCACTGGTCGTATCTCAAGTTGTCTATCACTATTAATAGAGTGGGGTGTTTTGTGCTAAGTTTATCTGCTATTTTTTCTTTAAAAAGTGTATGAGACATTACTGGTGCCTGGTAATCTTCAAACCAACCAGGGTAAGATTTCTCAATGAATCGACCAAATTGTTGGTTTGCTTCGGATTTTTGAGCATCTAAAATTTCGCTCATAGTTGAATCATTTGACCCTTCTAGCTCTAATTCCCAAAAAACTAACTTTTTATATAAATGTTCCCATTCTTCAAATGAATTGATTTCGTTAAGTTCCATTGATATTTTACGAAACTCTTGTAAGTAATTAGAAGATGTTTTTTCAGACACTAGCCTGTTATGGTCTAAATTCTTTTTTAGAGACAAGAGGATTTGATTTGGGTTTACAGGTTTGATTAAATAATCTGCAATTTTATTTCCAATTGCATCCTCCATAATGTACTCCTCTTCACTTTTTGTAATCATAACAATTGGAAGGGTTGACTTTATTTCTTTAATAGCTGAAAGCGTTTCTAGTCCAGATAAACCAGGCATGTTTTCATCTAATAAAACAATATCAAAATCACTTTCATTTATTAAGTTGATAGCTTCACTACCACTTTGACAGGTTGTAACCACATAGTTTTTTTGTTCTAAAAATATGATGTGAGGTTTTAAAAACTCAATTTCATCATCGACCCATAAAATATTTATATTCCCCATGTAATAAATTTTTAGTTAAGATTAGAAGTCCTTTGATTTTAGTATTTTTACAATGTAAAACTTTTAAAAGAAGTTTCAACTGTAAATTTAATACTATAAAGTTTGAATACGAACAACAAGCTTAAAATATTTAACGATCCAATCTATGGATTTATTTCAATCCCCAACACATTAATATTTGATTTAATTGCGCATAAGTATTTTCAGCGGTTAAGGCGGATTTCTCAAATGGGGCTATCTTACTTAGTATACCCAGGTGCTCATCATACGCGGTTTCATCACGCTTTAGGATGTTTGCATCTAATGCAAAATGCTGTTAGAATTTTAAGGTTTAAGGGAGTTGAGATATCCGATAAAGAAGAAAACGGATTATATATTGCTATTTTACTACATGACATTGGTCACGGTCCTTTTAGTCATGCCATGGAACACAGTATTGTAGAAAACATAAGCCATGAAGCTATTTCACTTAAATTTATGGAAGCGCTAAATACTGAATTTGATGGTAAGTTAGAGACTGCGATTTCCATGTTTAAGGGACAATATTCACGTAAATTCTTTGGACAACTTATTTCGGGTCAATTGGATATTGATAGATCAGACTACCTTAAAAGAGATAGTTTTTATACCGGAGTTTCTGAAGGAAACATTAACAGTGAGCGACTAATTTCAATGATGAATGTGGTTTCTGATGAATTAGTAATTGAAGAAAAGGGTATTTATTCAGTGGAGAAATTTTTAATGGCCAGACGATTAATGTATTGGCAAGTGTATTTACATAAAACGAGTCTTGTAGCAGAACAAATGATCATGCGTGTTTTAAAACGTGCCAAGGAATTAACTTTAATGAATATAAAACTGGACGCGAGTACAGCTCTTAGTTTTTTCATGAACAACCCCTGTAGTTATACTAACTTTGACTCAAACTCATTAAATCAGTTTTCATTATTAGATGATTATGATATTATGTCCGCGCTCAAGTCTTGGCAATTTCATGATGATTTTGTGCTTAGTAGACTCTCTCAAATGATTTTAAATAGGACTTTACTTAAGATAAAATTCAAAAATAATTCTATTGCAGAATCAAAGATTGATGATCTGAAGCAACAGATAATGCTAAATTATAAGCTTAGTTCTAAGGAAGCCAACTATTTCGTGTTTGATGGAACTGTTTCAAATTTAGCGTATGACCAAAAACAAGGAGGTCTTAAAATATTATATAAAAACGGAAAGGTAAAAGAAGTAATTAGTACCTCAGATCATCTTTCTCTAAAAGTACTATCTAAAACTGTTACAAAGCATTATATATGCTTTCCAAAGGATATTCTTTGATTATTTTTTTTACTTTTGCATCAATGAAATTTACAGCCAATCAAATAGGAGAAGTATTAAATGGAGAAGTTGTTGGAGACCCAACAACAGAAGTGTATTCACTATCCAAAATTGAAGAAGGCTTTTCAGGATCGTTAACTTTTTTAGCAAATCCTAAATACACCTCACACATTTATACAACCAAAGCCTCTATCGTTATTGTAAATAATGACTTTTTGCCAGATAAAAAGTTAAATTTAACTCTTATTAAAGTTGAAAATGCATATGCTGCTTTTACCACTTTACTTGAATATTATAACTCATCTAAAAATAATAAAGTAGGGATTGAATCTCCATTATATATTTCCGAATCTGCCTCTTATGGAAAAGACGTTTATTTAGGGGCCTTTTCTCACATTGGAGATAATGTTGTTATTGGCGATAACGTTAAGATATATCCTCATACTTTTATTGGAGACAATGTTACCATAAAGTCTAATACCATTCTATATTCTGGAGTGAAAGTTTATTTTGAATGTGTAATTGGTTCCAATTGTTATATTAATTCAGGTGCCGTTATTGGAGCCGATGGCTTTGGCTTCTCTCCAGACGAGAACGGCGTTTACAAAAAGATTCCGCAAATTGGGAATGTGATTTTAGAGGACTTTGTTGATGTTGGTGCGGCCACTACAATAGATAGAGCTACTTTAGGTTCCACTGTAATTAAAAAAGGGGTCAAACTAGATAACCAAGTGCAGGTAGCTCACAATGTAGTTATTGGTGAAAATACCGTCATAGCTGCTCAAACAGGAATTGCTGGGTCTACTAAAATTGGCGCTAATTGTCAAATTGGAGGTCAAGTAGGTATTGCTGGACATATATCTATTGGAGATAACGTGAGAATCGTAGGTCAATCTGGAGTCACAAAAAGCATTAAAGCTAACCAAACAATTAATGGAACTCCCGCTTTTGATAATACGGATTTTAATAAATCTTATGTACATTTTAAGAATTTACCAAAAATAATAAAAGAATTTAACTCAATAGATAATAAATTGAAACATGATCTTTAAAACTGAATCTAAGCAGACAACGATTAGTAAAAAAGTTTCTCTTAAAGGAGTAGGACTTCATACTGGCCAAGAAGTTGAAATAAACTTTTTGCCTGCAGAAATCAATGATGGTTATAAGTTTTGTAGAATTGATTTGGAAGGACATCCAATAATTAATGCAGACGCCAATCTTGTAACAAATACTCAAAGAGGAACTTGTTTAGAAAGAAATGGGGTTACGATTCAAACGTGTGAACATGTACTTGCAGCGCTAGTGGGTTTAGAAATTGATAATGTTATTATTGAGCTAAGTGCTTCAGAACCTCCTATAATGGATGGTTCATCAAAATACTTTATTGAAGCTTTAGAGTCTGCTGAAATTAAAGAATTAGATGCATTTAGGGAAGTATTTATTGTTAAGGATGTAATTTCTTATGTTGATGAAGAGTCCGGTAGTGAAATCACTATCATTCCTTCCGAAGAATATCAGGTAACCACCATGGTTGATTTTGGAACTAAAGTTCTAGGAACTCAAAACGCAACACTTCAACATTTATATGATTTTAAAAAACAAATATCTGATTCTCGAACTTTTAGTTTCTTACATGAGCTAGAAATGCTTCTTGAAAATGGGCTAATTAAAGGGGGTGATTTAAACAATGCAATTGTTTATGTAGACAAACCATTGTCAGAAGAGACTATGGAACGCTTAAAGCGCGCTTTTAATAAAGATTCAATAGCTGTGACCTCCAATGGGATTTTAGATAATCTTACGCTGCATTATCCAAATGAAGCCGCCCGTCATAAATTATTAGATGTTATTGGGGATCTTGCTCTAATTGGAACTCGAATACAAGGAAAGGTTATTGCAAACAAGCCTGGACATTTTGTAAACACTCAATTTGCTAAAAAATTATCTAAAATAATTAAATTGGAACGTCGTAATAATGTTCCAAATATAGACTTGAATCAAACTCCAGTAATGGATGTTAATGCTATAATGGAAATGTTACCACATCGTCCACCATTTTTGTTTGTTGATAAAGTATATGAATTATCGCCTAACCATGTTATTGGGTGTAAAAATGTTACAATGAATGAAACATTTTTCCAAGGGCATTTCCCAGGTGCTCCAGTAATGCCTGGAGTGCTCATTGTTGAAGCTATGGCACAAACAGGAGGGATTCTCGTTTTAAATACCGTACCAGATCCCGAAAATTATCTAACATTTTTTATGAAAATGGATAAAGTTAAGTTTAAACAAAAAGTAGTTCCTGGAGACACTCTCATTTTTAGCTGTTCATTGATCACGCCTATAAGAAGAGGAATTTGTCATATGCAAGGGTATGCATATGCAAATGGAAAACTATGTGCAGAAGCCGAATTAATGGCTCAGATATCTAAAGTTAAATAAATTATTTAAAATAATTACACAATGAATCAACCATTAGCTTATGTTCATCCCGGGGCAAAAATTGCCAAAAACGTGGTCATTGAACCTTTTACAACAATCAATAATAATGTTATCATTGGTGAAGGGACTTGGATCGGGTCGAATGTAACAATTATGGAAGGCGCTAGAATTGGAAAAAACTGTAGTATTTTTCCAGGCTCTGTTATTTCTGCAATGCCACAAGATTTAAAATACGATGATGAAGATACAACAGTTGTTATTGGCAATAATGTAACCATTAGAGAATGTGTTACTATCAATCGTGGAACTACTGATAAAATGAAAACAGTTATTGGAGATAACTGTTTGATTATGGCTTACTGTCATATAGCCCATGACTGCACGGTTGGTAAAAATTGTATCTTTTCCAATAACAGTACCTTAGCTGGACACACAACAGTTGGAGATTACGTTATACTTGCTGGTATGGCTGCAGTGCATCAGTTTTGTTCTATTGGAAATCATTCATTTGTTACAGGTGGTTCTTTAGTTAGAAAAGATGTGCCTCCTTATGTGAAAGCAGCTCGTGAACCTCTTTCGTATGTTGGGATTAACTCCGTAGGATTGAGAAGAAGAGGTTTTAGTTCAGAAAAAATAAAAGAAATTCAAAATATCTACAGGTTACTTTATCAAAAAAACTACAATAACTCACAAGCTTCAGAAATAATTGAAGCTGAAATGGAAGCCACTCCAGAGCGTGATGAAATTTTACAATTTATCAAAAATTCGCACCGTGGAATTATGAAAGGATATTTTAAATCAAATTAATTAAATTATGGCAAGCACATCAGATATCAGAAACGGACTATGTATAAAATACAACCACGATATATTTAAAGTTATTGAGTTTTTACATGTTAAGCCTGGAAAAGGTCCAGCATTTGTAAGAACAAAAATGAAGAGTGTCACTAATGGTAAAGTAATTGATAATACTTTTTCAGCTGGACATAAAATTGAAGAAGTACGGGTAGAAACACACAAGTTTCAGTATTTATACAATGATGGTGATACGTTTCATTTTATGAATACTGCTGATTATTCTCAAATTGAATTACAAAAAGCTGTTTTAGACAGTCCTGATTTAATGAAAGAAGGAGAAGTCGTTACTTTATTAATGAATACAGAAGATAATTCTCCATTGTCTGTAGATTTACCTGCAAGTGTTATTTTAGAAGTCACTTCAACAGAACCAGGCATTAAAGGAAATACAGCAACCAATGCTACAAAACCCGCAACTGTAGAAACGGGAGCTACTGTTATGGTTCCTTTATTTATTAATGAAGGAGACAAAATTAAAGTAGAAACCGCTAAAGGTACCTACAAAGAACGTATCAAAGCATAGTATGAAATTCGCTCATTCGTATGCTTTAAAAGATATCGCATCACTCATTGATTGTGACTACGTAGGAGATCCCTTGTTTGAAGTACTTGGAATGAATGAAATTCATGTTGTTTCAGCTGGTGATATTGTATTTGTAGACCATCCAAAGTATTACGAAAAAGCTTTAAATTCCAAGGCGACTGTTATACTTATTAATAAAACGGTCCCATGTCCTAAAGGAAAAGCGTTAATTATTTCCGACGATCCCTTTAGAGATTTTAATACGCTTACCACTCATTTTAAACCTTTTCACCCTTCAAGTCAAGCTATATCTGACACTTCAACAATTGGAAATAAAACAATCATACAGCCAAATTGTTTTATTGGTAACCATGTTCAAATTGGTGAGAATTGTATAATTCATGCCAATGTTAGCATTTTTGATGACACAATAATTGGAGATAATGTAGTGATTCAATCTGGGTCTGTTCTAGGAGCTAATGCATTTTATTACAAGAAAAGGTCAGAAGGTTATGACCAATTAAGATCAAGTGGAAGGGTAGTGATTAAAGACCATGTTCATATCGGTGCTTCCTGTACAATTGACCGTGGTGTTACAGGCGACACCACTATTGGAAAAGGCACTAAGTTAGATAACCTTATTCAAATTGGGCACGACACACTAATTGGTACTAATTGTTTAATTGCATCTCAGAGTGGAATTGCTGGTTGTTGTATTATTGAAGACGATGTAACTATTTGGGGTCAAGTGGGCACTAACAGCGGAATAACTATTGGAGCTGGAGCAGTTATTCTAGGTCAATCTGGAGTTACGAAATCTGTTGAAGGTGGTAAAACTTATTTTGGCACTCCAATTGAAGAGTCTAGATCCAAATTTAAAGAACTTGCATTACTTCGAAAACTTCCTGAGATAATTAAAGAATTAAAAGAAAAATAGACTGATATAAATTTAAATTTCAAATCCTTTAAAATTTGCATTCAAAAAATTACATTTGCAACATCAATTTTAAATAATAAAATCAAAATCAAATGAGTGTTTTAGTAAATAAAGATTCAAAAATAATTGTTCAAGGTTTCACAGGAAGCGAAGGGACATTTCATGCTTCTCAAATGATTGAGTATGGCACGAATGTAGTTGGAGGAGTCACGCCAGGAAAAGGTGGACAAACTCATTTAGATAAACCAGTATTTAATACGGTTAAAGAAGCTGTTGACAAAGTAGATGCAAATACATCAATCATTTTTGTACCACCAGCATTTGCTGCGGATGCAATAATGGAAGCTGCCGATGCAGGAATTGAAGTTATTATAACAATAACTGAAGGGATTCCAGTTGCAGACATGATTATCGCTTCAGACTATATTAAAAATAAACCATGTCGTTTGGTTGGACCCAATTGTCCAGGAGTGATCACTCCAGGCGAAGCGAAGGTTGGTATCATGCCAGGGTTTGTGTTTAAAAAAGGAACTGTAGGAATCGTATCAAAATCAGGTACATTAACCTACGAAGCTGCTGACCAAGTTGTGAAGCAAGGGTTAGGAATTACCACAGCTATTGGAATTGGTGGTGATCCTATTATTGGAACAACTACAAAAGAAGCTGTAGAGTTGTTAATTAATGATCCCGAAACAGAATGTGTAGTAATGATTGGAGAGATTGGTGGACAACTTGAAGGAGATGCTGCTAAGTGGTATAAGAACAGTGGTAGTAAAAAACCTGTAATTGGTTTTATTGCTGGTGAAACTGCACCTGCAGGACGTACAATGGGCCATGCTGGAGCTATTGTGGGTGGTAGTGATGATACTGCACAAGCAAAAAAACAAATTATGAGAGAGTGTGGGATACATGTGGTTGAATCGCCTGCAGAAATTGGTAAAAAAGTTGCCGAAGTCCTGTCGAAATAACTTCTTTTAGCAAATTGAACAAACACCTCATAATATAATTATTATGAGGTGTTTATTTTTGTAATCACAATGTAAATCCATTTTACTATCTTTGAGCCATCAATTATTACACATTATATCTATGAAACTATTAGAAGGAAAAACGGCAATTATTACGGGCGCTAGTCGAGGAATTGGAAAAGGAATTGCAACTGTTTTCGCTGAGCATGGCGCTAACGTTGCATTTACTTATAGTGCTTCCGTAGACGCTGCAAAAGCCTTAGAAGCTGAGCTTCAAGTGCATGGAACTATTGTAAAAGGATACCAAAGTAACGCCGCAAATTTTGATGATTCTCAAAAACTAGCAGAAGATGTTCTTTCAGATTTTGGAAGTATTGATATTTTAGTGAATAACGCAGGTATAACAAAAGATAATTTACTTATGCGAATGGGTGAAGATGATTTTGATAAAGTTATAGAGGTAAACCTAAAATCTGTTTTTAATATGACCAAGGCGGTACAACGCACTATGTTAAAACAACGCAAAGGATCTATTATAAATATGAGCTCGGTAGTAGGAGTGAAGGGTAATGCAGGCCAAACTAACTACGCAGCATCTAAAGCGGGTATTATTGGGTTTTCAAAATCTGTTGCTCTAGAGCTTGGATCTAGAAATATTAGAAGTAATGTGATTGCTCCTGGGTTTATAGAAACCGAAATGACTGCTAAGTTAGATGAAGCTACCGTTGCAGGATGGCGTGCAGGTATCCCACTAAAAAGAGGAGGTTCTCCTAAAGATATTGCAAATGCTTGCGTATTTCTTGCTAGTGACTTGTCAAGTTATATTACGGGACAGACGATAAATGTCGATGGAGGCATGCTTACATAAAAAGATAGATAGTAACAGCTTTTAATAGCTACATTTATGATAACGAATCAAACGATATTATATATTATAGGATCTGGAATTTTAGCGCTCTTTGTAGCGCTTTTTCAGTATATATATAAATCGAAACGTTCTCGCGTCAACGGCTATTTAGCGGGACTTAGATTTATAACGATATTTTCATTATTACTTCTTATAATAAATCCCAAATTTGATAAAAATGAAATTAAAAATATAAAACCTTCACTTGTAATTGCCGTTGATAACTCGCAGTCAATTAAATACTTAAAAAAGGACAGTCTAGCACGACTGGCTGTTGAAACATTTTCAGCAAACCCCGAACTTTCCTCAAAATTTGATATCAAAACTTATAGTTTTGGAAAACAGTTAAATCAAAATTTGATAATAAATTTTGATGAAAAACAAACAAATATCACAAAGGCCATTCAGGATATTGAATCTATCTATGATTCAAAAATTGCCCCTATTATTTTAATTTCCGATGGCAATCAAACAATAGGTAAAAACTTCGGGTATGTTTCAAATGAGTTCAAACAGGCAGTTTATCCCCTTGTTCTTGGAGATAGCATTGTTAATACAGATTTGAAAATTCAACAAATAAACGTCAATAAGTATAGCTATATTAATAACAAATTTCCTGTTGAAATTTTTTGCTCTTACTCTGGAAATAAGTCTATTTCAACTAATTTATCAATTACATTGGGTAATAAAATTATTCATAAAGAACGTCTGGAATTTTCATCAGAGGTTAATTCAAAAATAATTACACCCATAGTTAAGACAACTAAAGCAGGCCTCCAAAAGTATCAAGTCAGTCTAAATCCAATCAAAAATGAAAAAGACTCTGAAAACAATGTAAAATATTTTACAATTGAAACTATTGACGAGTACAGTAAAGTTGCGCTAATTACCACTATCTCTCACCCAGACATAGGTGCTTTAAAAGAAGCTATTGAAACAACCAAACAAAGACTTGTAGATATTTTAAATCCACAAGAATTTACAGAGAGTGAAGACCCCTATGGACTTGTCGTTTTATATCAACCAAACACTAAATTCAAGCAGGTATTTGAGCGAACTAAAAAAATGAATTATAATACGTTCATTATTGGAGGGGCTCATACTCAATGGAAATTTTTAAACGAAATTCAAGGAGATTTCTTTCAAGAAATTACCGGTCAAAATGAGTCATTTCAAGCTAAAATAAATCTTGATTATATGAGTTTTAATCCTAATGATTATAGCTTTATTGATTATCCACCACTAACCACGGAATTTGGAAGTGTTTTTATTAATACTCAATACGAGACCTTACTTTACAAATCTATTAATGGTAATTTAACAACAGAGCCGCTTTGGTTTACTTATGAAACTAATTCTACTAGAAATTCCGTTTTATTGGCAGAAAATCTATGGAAATGGCGCATGTTTTCATTTCAAGAAGACCTTGATTTTGTAACATTCGATTCATTCATAGCAAAACTTGTTCAGTATCTTGATGTTAAAAACAAGGATAATCGACTTGTGGTTGACTATAAATCAATCTATGATGGGAGTGAAAATTTAGAGATTACGGCTCAATTTTTTAATAAAAATTATGAACCTGATTCAGATGCCGGTTTAGTAGTCTCATTAAAAAACAATGATACTGGTCGTCAGCAAGAACTCCCCATGACTGTAGGTGAGTTCTCTTATAAATTGAATATCAGCGATTTAGATGCTGGAGATTATTCGTTTGTAGTTAGAGCAAACAATGATAAACATCGTCTTTCCGGAGCATTTGAAATATTAGATTTTAATATTGAAAAGCAGTTTATTAATGCAAATATTGATCAGTTGAAACTTCTTTCGGATAATACAAATACACATCTATATTTCAATTCACAAATTAATCAACTAATTGAGCACTTGATATCTGAAAATCGATTCTATAGTGTTCAGAAAATCACTAAAAAATCATTATATTTGTTGGAAATTAACTATTGGTTATTACTACTTATAATAAGTTTAGCATCAGAATGGTTAATACGAAAATATCACGGACTAATTTAATAATTTAAATAATAAAAATGGAAAAATTACCTAAAATCGGACTCCCAATTATCATAGTGATTGGAGCACTCTTTCTTCTAATTTCTAAAACAGCTGTAACAATTGGACCTGGTGAAGGTGGAGTATTGTTTGAGCGTTTTGGTGAAGGTATCGTTACCGATAAAACATACGGAGAAGGATTTCAAATTGTAGCACCATGGAATAGCATGTTAATACACAAAGTTAGACAACAATCTATTTCTGATGAAATGAATGTTCTTTCAGTTAATGGATTGGAAGTAAAAGTAAATGGAACTATATGGTATGAGCCAGAATATGAAAACCTTGGAAGTTTAATAAAAACTAAAGGAGAAGATTATGTAACAGAACTTTTAAATCCTGCTGTTAATGCTGCAGCAAGAAGCGTTGTTGGTCGTTATACACCAGAGCAACTGTATTCTAGTAAGCGAGATGTCATTGAACAAGAAATCCTTGATGAGGTTGTCAATTTACTAGATGGTCAGTTTTTAAATGTAAAACGTATTTTAGTTGAAGACGTGAAGCTTCCAAATACAATTAAAAATGCTATTGAAAGTAAATTAAAGCAAGAACAAGAATCTTTAGAATATGAGTTTAGATTAGTGACTGCCGATAAGGAAGCTCAAAAAGTTCGTATTGAAGCGCAAGGTAAAGCAGATGCAAATAGAATATTAAGCGCCTCACTAAACGACCGTATTCTTCAAGACAAAGGAATTGAAGCGACTGTAAAGTTATCTGAATCGCCAAATAGTAAAGTGATTGTGATCGGTTCTGGAAAAACAGGATTACCAATAATTTTAGGGAATCAATAATTTTTAAGATATCGTTAGATTTGAACTATGTATTTTAGGAAATCAACAATTTTTAAAATATAATTAGGTTACAACTATTTATTTTCTGAATATTAGATAAATCAATCAACACAATGAACATAACAATATTTACTCATCACCATCATTTTACAACTGGCTATCAAGCGAGGAGTTAATGTGTTGAATAAATATTCTAAATCATATACAAACCCGTTTGAGCAATCAAACGGGTTTTTTTTATTAAAAATTTATAATGAACAAAATGGATACGCTTAAAATTGCAGTACAAAAATCGGGACGACTTAAAGAGGACTCAATGAAACTATTAAAAGACATTGGGATATCTATTGATAATGGAAAAGACCAGCTTAAGGCAAGAGCTTCTAATTTTCCACTTGAAGTTTTCTTCCTTAGAAATGGAGATATTCCTCAGTATTTAAAAGATGGCGTTGTAGATGCTGCTATTATTGGAAACAATGTCATTGTTGAAAATGGAAATTCTATTGAATCCATTTGTAACCTAGGATTTTCAAAATGTAGAGTTTCAATAGCCGTTCCAAAAGAAATGAAGTATAAATCTCTACAAGATTTAGAAGGTAAACAAATCGCTACTTCATATCCAAATACTGTTAATGCCTTTTTAGAGAAGAATAATATTAACGCTAATATACATGTCATTAATGGGTCTGTTGAAATTGCTCCAAATATTGGATTAGCAGAAGCCATTGTTGATATTGTTTCTACAGGCGGTACCCTTTTTAAAAACAATTTAATTGAAAAAGATGTGATTTTACAGTCAGAAGCTGTTTTAGCAGTCTCTCCTTCAATTAAACCTACTCAGAAAACTATTTTAAATAAAATCAAATTCCGCATTCAATCGGTACTTAAAGGACAGTCTTCAAAATATGTATTATTAAATGCTCCAAACAATAGCTTAGAGGCTATTATAGCGCTGTTACCTGGAATGAAAAGTCCAACGGTACTTCCTTTAGCTAAATCTGGATGGAGTTCCGTACATAGCGTAATTGATAAACACCAGTTTTGGGAAATTATCGACGATCTAAAAGCACTAGGAGCAGAGGGTATTCTTATTTGTCCAATCGAAAAAATGGTTCTGTAATGGCTAACATAATTAAATATCCACCATTTTCTACTTGGAATAACTTATTGCAACGCCCTACAAACTCTGTTGAAGCAATTGAAACCATTGTTAACTCTGTTTTTGTTGCCGTAAAAACAGAAGGTGATATAGCAATTAGTCGCTATACCAATAAGTTTGATAAGGTCCAATTAGAAACCTTTTTAGTATCTCAAAATGAAATTGATTCAGCAGTTAAACTTGTAAGTGAACAACTAAAACAAGCGATACAACAAGCAAAATCAAATATTGAAACATTTCATACGGCTCAGAAAACACATAAAGTCGATGTGGAAACACAACAAGGAGTGCGTTGTTGGCAAGAAAAACGTCCCATTGAATCTGTAGGATTATACATCCCTGGAGGGACGGCACCTTTATTTTCAACCGTATTAATGTTAGGTGTGCCCGCTACACTAGCAGGATGTAAAGACATTGTTTTGTGTACTCCTCCAAATTCAGAAGGAACTGTTGCCAATGAAATTTTATACACAGCGGCCTTATGTGGAATCAAAACTATCATTAAGGTGGGAGGAATCCAAGCTATTGCAGGTATGACCTTTGGAACTCATCAAATACCAAAAGTCTCTAAAATATTTGGACCAGGAAACCAATATGTAACAGTCGCCAAACAATTGGCTACAAAATTTGGAGTGGCTATTGATATGCCAGCAGGGCCTAGTGAACTATTAGTGATGGCGGATGCTACTGGAAACCCTGCTTTTATTGCTTCTGATTTATTGAGTCAAGCAGAACACGGAATAGATAGTCAAGTGATCTTAGTCTCTACAGATGAAAACACACTTTTAGAAACAGAAAAACAACTCCACCTACAAACTCAATTATTAGATCGTCAATCAATTATTGAGAAAGCACTTGAAAACAAAAAACTAATTCTTATGAATTCAGATAAGGAAGCTGTTGATCTTATCAATTACTACGGACCAGAACATTATATTATATGTACTAAAAACAATGCCTTTTTTGTCGATAATGTTATCAATGCGGGATCTGTATTTATAGGCTCATATACTCCTGAAAGTGCTGGGGATTATGCCTCTGGCACCAATCATACACTGCCTACAAATGGGTATGCAAAGGCCTATTCTGGAGTGAACTTAGATAGTTTTTTAAAAAGTATCACTTTTCAAGAAATTACAAAAAAAGGGTTGTTAACTATTGGAAATACAATCGAACTCATGGCAGAAGCTGAAGGGTTAATGGCTCATAAAAATGCAGTGACTATCCGTTTAAAATCCATAGAAAATGAATCTTAACTATTTAATTCGAAAAAATATAAAAGCGATGAGACCCTATTCGTCAGCTAGAGACGAATTTAAAGATCTTAAAGCAGATATGGTATTTTTAGATGCCAATGAAAATCCGATTGAAACCGATTTAAACAGGTATCCAGATCCACAACAAACAGCTCTAAAAGAGTTGATTTCGAAACAAAAGAGATTAGCTGTGAATCAATTATTATTAGGAAATGGTAGTGACGAAGTACTGGATTTAATCTTTAGAGCATTTTGTGAACCCAACCAAGACAGTATCCTCACTTTACCACCAACCTACGGAATGTATAGTGTATTGGCACAACTAAATTCAATAGAAAACATTGAAGTTTGTCTAACAAGCGACTTTAAAATTGATGTAAATCAGGTATTAAAACAAGTGACACCTAGCACTAAACTCCTCTTTTTATGTTCACCCAATAATCCATCAGGAAATGTTATGGATGTTAATGCGGTTACAAAGCTTTTAAAGGGGTTTAATGGCCTTGTTATTATAGATGAAGCTTATATTGATTTCACGGGGTTAGAGAGTTGGACTCAACGTTTAAATGAATTCCCTAACTTGATTGTAACACAAACATTATCTAAAGCCTATGGTTTGGCTGGAATTCGACTGGGGACTTGTTTCTCTTCTAAAGAAATTATAGCAGTATTAAACAAAATAAAACCACCCTATAACATCAATACACTCACACAAAATGCGGCTATTGATGCACTTCAAACAAATGAAGTTTTTGGACAGGTATCTTTGATTATCAATGAACGAGAAAAACTGAGCAGTGCCTTAGAAAGCTGTTTTTTTGTTGAAAAAGTATTTCTTTCTAGCGCTAACTTTATACTCATAAAAGTGGATGATGCAAATAAACGCTACAACGAACTCATAAAATATGGATTTGTAGTAAGAAATCGTACCACACAATCAGGCTGTGAAAACTGCCTTAGGATTTCCATAGGAACTCCTGAAGAAAACATACAATTATTAACTCTTTTAAATACATTTAAATGAAACCTGTATTATTTATAGATAGAGATGGCACTCTTATTCGAGAACCAGCAGATGAACAGATTGATTCTTTTGATAAATTAGAATTCTATCCAGGAGTGTTCTCAAATTTGAAAAAGATTTGTGAAGAATTAAATTTTGAAATCGTGATGATTACAAATCAAGACGGACTTGGAACAGATGTTTACCCTGAATCCAGCTTTTGGCCAGTTCATAATTTCATGTTAGACGCATTTAAAAATGAAGGGATTGTATTTGATAATCAACTGATCGACCGCACCTTTGCAAAAGACAATGCGCCTACTCGAAAACCGCAAACGGGTTTGTTAACACCTTACTTTTCTGAAGCCTATGATTTAAAAAACTCTTTTGTAATTGGCGATCGATTAACAGATGTAGAATTGGCTAAAAACGTAGGATGCAGAGGGATTTTTATTAACGATGAAACATATTTAGGAGTCAATGAGGTTTCCGTAAAACAGGAGGAGTTAACTCCTTTTATTTCTTTAGAAACTAATAGTTGGGAAGCTATCTATAAATTTTTAAAAGCGGAACAACGTGTTGGGAAAATCACAAGAAACACTAATGAAACTAAAATTGATATCACGCTTAATTTAGATGGTACTGGAAAAAGTAATATAGATACCGGAATTGCTTTTTTTGATCACATGTTAGACCAAATTGCCCGTCACGGACAAATGGATTTAGACCTTAAAGTGATTGGCGATTTAGAAGTTGATGAACACCACACTATTGAAGATACTGCAATTGCATTGGGACGTTTATTTCATAATGTTTTGGGGTCCAAGCTTGGGATTGAACGCTATGGTTTTTGCCTTCCTATGGATGATTGTATTGCTCAAATAGCCATTGATTTTGGAGGTCGAAACTGGTTAGTTTGGGAAGCTGAATTTAAACGCGAGTACATTGGTAAAATGCCAACCGAAATGTTTATGCATTTCTTTAAATCCTTTACCGATGGTGCAAAATGTAATCTGAATATAAAAGCAGAAGGCACCAATGAACATCACAAGATTGAAGCGATTTTTAAAGCATTTGCTAAATCAATAAAAATGGCCGTTAAGAGAGATTTGAATAAAATGATTTTACCTTCAACAAAAGGAACTTTAGAATAGATGAACGTTATAATAATTGATTACGGAGCAGGAAACATTCAGAGCATTCAATTTGCATTACAGCGGTTGGGTATAACGGCTGTATTATCTAATAATCCAGAAGTAATTCAGACTGCTGATAAGGTGATTTTTCCTGGAGTGGGCGAGGCCAGTCAGGCCATGCAAATGTTAAAACACTCTAAGTTAGATGCTCTAATTCCCAGCTTGAAAC
>CAJIZJ010000016.1 GCA_905181825.1 uncultured Flavobacteriaceae bacterium | reverse complement strand
CTTCAACTCCATAGGTGCTAGTTGCTACTTTTCTTGCGTCATAAGTAATTCCGAAAAGCGCATTAATTCTATGTTTTCTATTAAATCTTCTGTTATATTTTATTAAGTTATTAAACTGATATGATTTTGAGTTCAACGTTGATATTGTAAGTTGTCCACCTGTATCATTTCCTACAAAAGTCGTAAGTCCAAACCAACGTCTTCTATCCTTATTTCTAATATTACCTCCAAATTTAGATTCATATGACAAGCCTTTAATTGGAAGTTTGTAAGTAAGACTTAAAGAACCAATATAACGAGATGATCTAGAAAAATCTGTGAAATCATTTGTCCAAGCGTATGGATTTGTCTGAAATTGTTCTTCAGGAATATCGTCATTTGCTAATAGAGGTCTGAATGCTACGGCTTGATTTACGAAACTTCGATTAGAATTTCCAATTAAATCTCCCCCTTGAACAAAATCATTAGTACTAAGAACCCCACTCATACGTGCCTTTAACTGTAGATTGTCATTTAGCTTTTGATTTAAATTAATTCGAATATCACTACTTTTAAAACTAGAATTTTTAACGATCCCTTCCTGATTATCAAACCCTGCAGAAATATAGTAGTTCCCGTTATCCCCACCACCAGATGCCGAAGCACCAAATTTTTGACTAAATCCATTTACATAGACCTCATCTTGCCAATTAAAAATTTCAACAGGATCAGTAGATTGAATACCATTTGCTAGTGAGTAAATAGTAGGTCCATCGACTAAATAACGAGGGTTTGCAAATCCGTTATTTTCTCTAATTTCATTAACATAATTAGCATAACCAAATCCATCTAATACTTTATATTTACTATTAATTGATCTTACAGAACTTGTAAGAAATGCACTTACTTTCATCTTGCCATTTTTTCCTTTCTTGGTAGTTATCATTACAACTCCATTAGCCCCTCTCGAACCATAAATAGCAGTTGCAGAAGCATCTTTTAAAACCTGAATACTCTCAATATCTCGTGGATTAATTCCATTTAATCCATTTTGAGTTTCTTGACCACCATTTCCTAATCCAATAGACAAAACATCTTCACCTGCAGAAGATATAATCACTCCGTCTATAACATAAAGAGGTTCATTATTCCCTCTTAAACTGTTAGTTCCTCTAATTTTTACACTAATTCCAGAACCTGGAGAACCAGCATTTTGTGTCACTTGTACCCCAGCAGCACGTCCTTGTAAAAGTTGATCTACTGAAGTGGACTGGATAGCAACTTCTTCATTGACATTTACTGAAGATAAAGAACCAGAGATATCTTTTTTAAGGACTGTTCCATAGCCAATAACGACAACTTCATCAAGCTGATCAGTATCAACCTGTAAGTTAACGGAAATAATTGTGTTAATAGAAACATCGATTTCCTCTGAAATATACCCTACGTAAGAAAGTACTATAATTTGTTTGGCATCTGATGGAATTGAAATTTTAAAAATACCGTCAAAATTTGTGACGGCTCCAAGATTGTTTGAGCCTTTCACTTGAATCGTAACTCCAGGGAGCGGTAGACCTAACTCATCGTTAATAGTACCAGTAATTGTCTTTGATTGCGCAAAAGCTACTAAAGGAGTTAAAATCGAAAAAATAATTAGTCGAAAAAAGATTTTCATTATGTTTGTGTTTAGTTAATTATGTAAGTGTTTAACAAAAATTAATATATTCAATCAAAAATATAATTTTTTAGAACTATAATTAAGAAATTATGAATTTAATATGGCTGATTTTATATATCTAACAAACATACTTACACTCTCTAATAAAATTTATTAAATTTGAGGCAATGTGTATAATATTTGAAGCAAGTTGACTTATTTATGTAAGATCCAAAATTTATATTAATTAAATTAATTAATATTGAATTGTTTAAATTATTGTGTTTGATAACAAACATAATACGTAATTAAATTAGTAATTCATGTCCGTTCACAAACTATACAACACCATAACAATTACGATTATATTTATTTCAAATATGATTTTTGGTCAAAGTTATATTGACAACTTGAAATTTAAACCCATAGCTGAAAACGTGAGCCAAAGAGCTATTACGTCAATTATAAAAGATCAAAAAGGAATTATGTGGATTGGTACCCAAGGAGACGGGATATATTCATTTAACGGACATGAATTAAAAAACTACATACACAAGTGGGGTGATAAAAAAACATTGAATAGTTCTGGCGTAAATACTGTTTTTTTAGACTCAAACAATAACCTTTGGGTTGGAACAGATGAAGGACTAAATTTGTACCAAAGGGATTTAGATCAATTTATCCGTATAAAGTTCGATGATCTGAACTCAAGAAATCAAGTGAGGGCAATTGGTGAAAATGAACAGAAAAAACTGCTCATAGGAACCCATGGTTCAGGTGTTTTTGAGCTAGACACAAGTAACCAAAAGGTTGAAGTTGTAAAAGTTTTAGCCTATGACAATATAAGTAAACTTCAAATAAACGATATAAAAACAACCCCAAGAGGGGCTATTTTATTTGGGTCAAACATAGGACTATTAAAATATAATTCTTTAAAAAACGAATTAAACTATGCGGAATTCACAACTTTAAGTCAGCCTGAAATAATTAAAAAACCTATAGAGTCCATACTCACTAAATTAGACGGAAATATATGGCTTGGAACTACCAACGAAGGCCTAATTAAAATATCGACAAGTCCAACTAATTATTTCGAGTTTAAAAACTATACTATTACCAACAAGCGAATCTTATCATTAGAAACTGATAGAAATGGTGCTATTTTTTGTGGAACTGAAAATGATGGGCTTATAATATTAGATAACCAGGGAACAGTAAAATCGTTTAGGTTCAATAAGTCAGATACTAATGGCATAAAATCCAACTCAATATGGTCGGTATTTATTGACGATGAAAGCAGGGTTTGGATTGGCTATTTTAACCAAGGTGTAGATATCTATGACAATGAAAATGAACGATTCAAATCCATAGAAAGTATTCCAAATAAAGATCAGTCCTTGTTTTCCAAATCGGTAACAAGTATTACTCAAGATAAAAAAGGAAGGTTCTGGATAGGAATTTCCGATGGCGGAGTGGATGTTTACGACCCTAAAAAGGAAACTTTCACTCATTTATTAAATCAAGATAATACAATAGCAAAAGGTCTAAAAAGTAGTGATGTTGTGAGCGTATTCATCGATAGCAACCAAAATACATGGGTGGGGACATGGAATTCAGGGTTGTTTTTACTAAAAAAAGGATACAAAGTATTTGAAAATATTCAAATCAAAAATAGTAATATTCTCAAGTCTAATCGAATAATGAGCTTTGCTGAAGACTCTAATGGTCGCATTTGGATTGGTAGCTTTTTAACAGGGTTATATTCATATGATCAAAAGTCTGGAACGTTAAAACACTACCAGTCTGAAACCTATGAATCTTTGTACATTAACTCAAAAAATATTAGAAAACTTATTGTAGACCATCAAAACAATATCTGGATAGGCACTAGAACTGGTCTTTATAAAATTGAAAACCCAGATTCAAAAACTCCAAAAATAACCCCCTACAGTTCAATTATTAATAACTCTTCAGAGAGTAGAATTAGAGGCAATTTACTATCCACAATTATTGAGGATAAACAAAATAACATCTGGATTGGTACCGATGGGGATGGCTTATGTAAACTAAATCCAATAACTGAAGAAATCAAATGGTTTGATTTATCGGAAAACTTTGATCATCAATCTATAAAGTCCATCATTCAAACAAAAGATGGAGAAATATGGCTTGCAGGAAACAATGGGATTTCAAAATTTGATTCTGTAAAAAATGAGTTCATTAATTACAACACTCAAGATGGATTGATTACAAATAATTTCAATAAAAATTCGAACTATCTGTCCGACAATGGGATCTTATATTTTGGTTGTTACAAAGGGATCAATTACTTTGATCCAAAAGCAATTACCACAAACCCCACCCCACCTGTTGTATATTTAACAGATTTTAAAATTTCAAATCTCAGTATCATACCTTCAGAAATGGGTTCTCCATTAAAAAAAGTGGTTAATGAAACTGCAAAAATAAAGCTAGGGCATGACCAAAACATGTTTACAATTGACTATTTTGGATTGGGATACACAAGGTCAAAAAATATTGAATATGCTTACTATTTAGAAGGTTTTGAAACAGACTGGAACTATGTAAAAAAAATAAGAAATGCAACCTATACAAACATCCCCGCTGGGGACTATAATTTTAAAGTTAAAGCTGTCAATTCAGATGGGATATGGAATGAAACACCCACCGTATTAGGAATCAAAATTCTAGTTCCATGGTGGAAGACTAATGTAGCTTTGTTAATTTTTTTGCTACTAACATTAACTGTTGTGTATGTTATCTATAAATTTCTTAAGGTGAGACTAGTAGAACGCCAGCAAATAAAAAACGAACGTGAAGAGCGTGCTCAAGATGAAGCCTTAAATGCAAAGAAAATTCAATTTTTTACCAATATTTCTCACGAGTTTAGAACCCCTCTTACTCTTATTCTAAACCCACTAGAAGCTATCATAGGAAATAAAACAGTAGAATTACCTAGTGACATTGAAGAGAAGCATACAATTATTTATAAAAACTCTAAACGTCTTTCTAGATTAATTGATGAATTGATGGATTTTAGAAAACTTCAATTTAATAAAATGTCTATTAATGCTTCAAAGTTTGACATTGTTTCATTTGTAAATGAAGTAGCAAGTCATTTTGAAGAAGAAGCAGGTGAAAGGAATATAATACTTTCTGTTGATAGCCCTCAAGAAAATATATCCATATGGGCAGATCCATCCATGCTTGAAAAAATAATATTTAACCTTTTATCCAATGCTTTCAAAGCGACTAAAGACAATGGTATGGTTTCTATAAAAATTCAAGTTCCTTTAAAACCTATCGATTTTCCATTGTTGAATAATGAAGAGGAGCAATATGGAATCGAAATTATCATACAGGATAGTGGAATCGGAATTGACAAAAAGGACTTAGAACATATTTTTACTAGATTTTATCAATCTAACGAAATGGATAAGCAATATTACGGAGGGACTGGAATAGGCTTGGAAGTGGTCAAAAGCTTCATTGATCTGCATATGGGGCTCATTGAAGTTCGTAGTGAACAAAAAAAGGGTACTGAATTTAAGATTAAACTTCCTTTGGGAAGTAAACATTTAAATTTGAGCAAATCTAATTTTAACTCTAAAACAAATGATGAGATTTATGAACAAATAAATAACTCTGAAGTTGATGAGGAAATATCAAGTGTTAAGATTAATAATAGAAAAACAGTGCTAATTGTTGAAGATAATTCTGAATTACGTAACTATTTAAAAAATGAACTCAAAGATGATTACAAGGTTAGGATGGCTATCAATGGTAAAGAGGGCCTTCAAATGGCAATTAAATTTATCCCCGATATAATTATTTCTGATGTTATGATGCCAATAATGGATGGATTTGAAATGTGTAGTAATATAAAAAAAGACTTAAGAATAAGTCACATTCCCGTTCTAATGCTTACCGCTAAAGGAATGCAAATAGACCGAGTTAAAGGTATTGATTCAGGAGCAGATGTGTATCTAAATAAGCCCTTTAACATGAATGTTCTTAAATCACACTTAAGCCAACTTATTAATAGTCGTCAAATATTGTTTAATAAATATTATAACGGAGTTAGTGATAAAGAATTAATGAATACGAACTCTCTTGACAAGCAATTCATTACTAATATTCTTGAATATATTAATCAAAATATAAATGACCCCGCTTTGAATGTAGAAAACCTAGCCGATGAATTATTAATTAGTAGAAGTAAGCTTTATAGAAAAATTAAAGTGCTCACAGGAAATACAGCTAATGAATTCATAAAAAAAATAAGACTAGAAAAAGCAAAACAGTTTTTAGAAAGTACTGATTATTCTATTAGTGAGATTAGTTTCAAGGTGGGCTTTTCATCGCCATCATACTTCACAAAGTGTTATAAGACACTGTTTGGAAGGCTTCCTACAGAAGTAAGAGGTAGAGACAACTAAGGATATGTATCTAATTTGTAGATATTAGGCCCACAAAATATTTTGTAAAAAAAAGAGGCTGAAATAAATTTCAGCCTCTTTTTTTTTATTTTAATGTTTTATTATTTCTTGAAACTTTGACGTTCTAATTTAATAATAGACATAACTTCTTCTTTTGAAAATTCTTGACGAAGAAGTTTTCTGGTAGCAGCTGCAGCTTTGCTATAAACTGCTTTCTTCTCCTCTTGAGAAAGATTATTCCCTTTAACTTTAAGGCCGTTTTCAGCATACTTAGTGTATAAGGTTTTTTCTATAAACTGAGTTTGCTCATCCGTCAAATCCATTTCAGATGAAATAAAAGATACGGCATTCGATGCTCTTTTTACCGCAAATTTATTCTCTTGTGCATTTACATAAGAAAATGTTAGTAAAAATGTGAAAATAATTAGTGATTTCTTCATAGTTGTATTGGTTAGTTTTTAATAAATTGTTTTTGTGTTTTTAATCCTTTTGAATCTACAAGCTTCAGTACGTAAAGTCCAGGAGATAAAGTTGAAATATTTAAGTTATTTGAATTCCCTGTTTGTATTATTACAATTTGACCAAGCATATTTACAGCCTTCATACTTACTATTTCAGAAGATGACTTCACAGTAATAAAATCATTTGCTGGATTCGGAAATAAAGAAATAGACACACTGTCTTGTAAATTAATCTCTTCAATCCCTAATGATCTAGCTGTAATGGTAGTGACTATGTTGTCAATATACAAAACAACCCCAGTATCACCCCCTTTAGCTGCTATCCCTACTTCTAAATCTGTATATATTTCTGTATCAAAGCAATTAACGCCTTCTTCGGGTTCTGTAGCGCCAGCACAGGTGTTTGACAATGGTTTTGTTGTAGAATAAGAAGCCCATTCCGTAGTCGCATTACTAAGACTTGGATAAGTTACTCGTTCTCCACCAGAAGACTTTGTCATTCTCCACCTTGGAGAAACTTGAACGTTGGTAGTCACATCGGTTGCCTTCATATCCCATGTCATTGTGATTTCTGCAGTGTTATCATTTAAATCGGTAAGAGTGTAAATATTATTGCTATAGAGCATAGGTGGATTTGAAGTGACGTTTTCTTGAAATGTAAACTCTGCAGACTGAACCCCTTCAGAAAATTCAGTTGTTGAAATTCCTCTTGTGATATTGCTACCACCAGCTAATGTCCAATTAGCTAAAGATCCAGAAATATCTTCAAAGCCCGGGTTTTTAGTAATTCCACTCTCGTCATAACTCGCTTCAATAGCTCCTACAATAGTAAAGTTGTCGATCGAAAAATAAGCGTCTGGAGCTGGATTACCTAAGACTCGAATTCCTAATCCTAAAATAACGCCATTATTTGCTGCAGGAGTATTAGGAATAGGTACCAAAATTGTTTCAGTTGTCTGATCAGCAATGGTAATGTTTGTTTTAG
>CAJIZJ010000015.1 GCA_905181825.1 uncultured Flavobacteriaceae bacterium | reverse complement strand
CCAAATCCAGGGATATAAATATTTTCAAAGTTATCAGGTTCTGATTCAAAGAGTCGTGCTTTAATTTGCATATTTAAGCCGATAAAAAGGTTGTTTAAAACCTCTGTTTTAAGTCCTAATAATATTTCAATCCAACCTGAAGTTAAACCCGAAAAACTATCAGTATCTACCACTTCATTTTGCCCCCAAGTGAGGCTGTTAGTGTCGTAAATAGTGTAGCTATTTAAGGTTTGATTAAAATTTGAGAATCCAAAACGAAGTCCTGAGTATATCAAGTTTTCCATCCCTGCCCAGTTCTCGTACATATTGTAGTCCACTCCGGCTTTTAGATAAGTGCCTTTTGCAGTGCTGCTTAGGTAGTTGGTAGTCGTCGTCTTTTTTTCAGAACCAAGCTCTCCAGCGATGTATAAACGCTTTAATAAACGATAATCACCATTGATTTCAAACCCCATATAATCAGTTTCTAAAAAAGACCGGGTTATTTTACTTAAATCAGCCCCCAAACGCAGGCCATATTTTTCTTTGACTACAATGCTATCTGAGGCTTCTGTCTCCACCTCTTGGGCGTTAAGACTCATCAATAGACTCAAACATCCTAATGCGCTAATGAAGTACTTTGACATGGATTTCATTTTCATTTGTTACTTGAGTAGTTATTAAAATTTCAGAATTTATCATCCATTGATCATTGTCGGATGCAATGCTAAAGGTTTGAATTGAAAAGTTATTTATGTATCCACAAGCACGTGATACATACACAGTTTCAATTTCGTATGTAATCGTTATTGTATCGGGATTTCCACTAACGGGGGTGTCAATGGGGTTATAACTTTCATATAATTTAAACTGTGTTTGATTGCTGTTGTTTTGTAAGGGCAATGCAATTGAAGAACGGGTAGAAACAAGCTCGTTATAAATAGGAACTTCATTTGCATTGGTATCCAGTCCAATAGCAAATAAGCCCGGTACAGCTTTAATTTCGTCTGGTGCTGCAATGTCGTAAAACTCAATAATAATTCTTGGCGTTGTTTGAGTGGTCGCCGGACATACATCATCCTTTTCACAACTTATTTGAAGCAAGGCTATTAGCAATAAAAATAAATGCTGTTTTTTCATTTGTAACGCGTTAATATCTACTTTTATTCGACTTCTACAATTTCTTCTATGGATTTAGCTAATTTGAAATCCAATTCAGTAACACCACCAGCATCATGAGTCGTTAGTTTTATTTTCAAGAGATTGTATACGTTAGACCAGTCCGGATGGTGGTTTAGTTTTTCACATTCAAAGGCTATTCGCATCACAGCACTCATACAATTTTTGAAATTATCAAATTCAAATTCTGTATATAAAGCATTTTCATGGTGATCCCAATCAGGAAAATCTGTCAATCGTTTTTCAATTTCTAAATCCGTAAGTAATTTCATGTTTATTATATTTAAATCAAAAGTACAACTTTTTTAAAATCATTAAATTGTATCAACTAGTATTTTCTCGAATAAAACAACCGTTTCTATATGTGATGTATGCGGAAACTGATCCACTAGACTGATTTTTTTTATTTCGTATCCATGATTTCTCATTTCTTCAGTATCTCTAGCCTGTGTTGCAGGGTTACAAGATACATAAACAATCCTTTCTGCATTGATATTCATGATTTTCAATAGCGTCTTAGGCGCAATTCCAGCCCGAGCGGGATCTAAAATAATAGTGCGTATTTTATTTTTATACTCAGGATGTTCTGCTAAAAACTTTCCAACATCCGCCGTATAAAACTCTAAGCCGTCTATGTTATTTCTTTCCGCATTTTTGATCGCATCTTCAATAGCAGAAGCAACGATATCGACTCCAATAATTTTTGCATTCGTACTTCTAGATGCTAAAATCTGACCGATAGTTCCGGTACCACAAAACAAATCCATGACCACAGTATTGTCTATGGCTTCTTTGTTTTCTAGCGCATAATCAATGACTTTAGTATATAGTTTTTCTGCAGCTTTTGGATTGGTTTGAAAAAAGCTTTTCATGCTAATCTCAAAATTTAGCCCCAGTAATTCTTCTACTATTTTATCATCTCCAGCAATAAGTTCACTGCTTCCAGTAGTGGCAAGAGTTCTATCGCCTGTTTCGTCATTAATAGAATGTATTAACCCAGCAAAACGTTCTTTAAACAAGTCTTGCAAAAGTTCAGAAAATGCCGTTAAATCAAACTTAGGAAGGTCATAAGAGGTTGTCACTAAATTAAATAAAAGGTGGTTTGTTTTGTAAGATTTCCTCACTACAAAAAACCGGAAAAACCCTTCTTTTTTAGGACCATGCCATGGGTCTAAACCAGTGGCTTCACAGTATGTTCTTATGCGGCTTATGTTATCTTCTACTAAGGTATCAAATAAACCAGAATCTTTTTCTAGGTTGTCACCCATCCACCAAACACCACGTCTTTTAAAACCTAAAGTGAAAATATCAATATCGGTTTTGTTGACTCGGTCGTAACCAATAGCAGAAAATCCATATTCCATTTTATTTCTGTAATGAAATACATTTGGTGAGCTAACGAGTTCATCAAATAAATCATCAATATTTGAAACTTTCCCAATGCGTTTAAATAATGATAAGGTACTTTCTTTCTTGTATTTATGCTGTAATTCTATGGGCAGCTGTATGTAGGGCGCGCCTGGGATGTCTTGAAAAGGCACTTCGACTTCGTCTGGCGAACTTTCTATCACATCAATCAAGCTGCATTCTGCATAGTTCTTACTCGATTTTTTCACTTGAGCTTTCACTGTTTGACCAGGAATTGTGTTGGGAACAAATACCACAAACTCACCATCTTCGGATCGAATTCTGGCAATTCCTTTTCCTCCAAAAGCATAGCCTTCAATTTTTAACTCTAATATCTGACCTCTTTTTACAAATTTATTACGTTCTCTTCTTGGCATTTGATTCTATCCTAATAGTTGTTTGCAATATTAACAAAAGATATGAACGTATCCGAAGAATACTTATGAAATTGAGTTGTTTGATGTGAATTATATTTCTTAAATTTGTATTTGTTAGGGATGATTTCTTTCCCACGCTGAATTTTCGGACTCTTCGAAAGGATAAAGGTAGATAAGGAATGGTTATTTTATAAATTTATAAATTATTAAAAATGGCTGTTTTAAACAATATTACACCGCAAGAAGCGATCAATTTAGAAGACAAATATGGTGCTCATAATTACCATCCATTACCCGTAGTTCTTTCTAAAGGAGAGGGCGTTTTTGTATGGGATGTTGATGGAAATCGATACTATGATTTTTTATCAGCATATTCATCAGTCAATCAGGGGCATTGTCACCCCAGTATTGTAAACGCGATGATTCAGCAAGCTCAAACACTTACGTTAACCTCTCGCGCTTTTCACAATGATCAGTTAGGTCCTTACGAAGAATTTGTTACTAGATACTTTGGGTTTGACAAGGTGTTGCCAATGAATACAGGAGCAGAAGCAGTTGAAACCGCCCTGAAAATTTCTCGAAAATGGGCTTATGAAGTAAAAGGTATTCCCGAAAATGAAGCACAAATTGTTGTGTGTGAAAATAATTTTCATGGACGAACAACTACAATAATCTCATTTTCAAATGACCCTGTTGCTCGCGATAATTTTGGTCCTTTTACAGAAGGGTTTATTAAGATACCTTATGATAATGCAGATGCCTTAGAAGCAACTCTTAAAAATAATCCAAATATTGCTGGTTTTTTAGTGGAGCCTATCCAAGGAGAAGCTGGTGTTTATGTGCCTTCAGAGGGGTATTTAGCCAAAGCGAAAGCCTTGTGTGAAGCTCATAATGTTTTATTTATAGCCGATGAAGTCCAAACTGGTATTGCGCGAACAGGACGCTTACTGGCAACCTGTGGTAACTGCAGTTGTGAGAATAAAGATTGTTCTGGAACGCCTGAAGTTAAGCCAGATATTTTAATACTAGGAAAAGCACTAAGTGGAGGCGTATATCCAGTATCGGCTGTTTTGGCCAATGATGCTATTATGAAGGTGATTACTCCAGGTTCACACGGAAGTACTTTTGGAGGAAATCCAATTGGAGCAGCAGTCGCTATGGCTGCTCTTAAAGTGATTAATAATGAAGAATTAACAGAAAATGCTTACCAGTTAGGTAATTTGTTTAGAACACGCCTAAATGCCTATATTGAAACGAGTACTATTGTAATATCGGTACGTGGTAAGGGACTTCTTAATGCGATTATTATTAATGACCACGAAGAGAGTGATACCGCTTGGAATATATGCTTAAAACTTAGAGATAATGGGCTACTAGCAAAACCAACTCATGGAAATATTATTCGTTTTGCGCCGCCATTAGTAATGACCGAAACTCAATTATTGGAATGTGTAGATATTATTACAAAAACATTGAAGGCTTTTGAGAAAAGTTAATATTTGATTCTTTTTTTATGAATTTATCAAACCATTCGTAAACGAGTGGTTTTTCTTTTTTATTAATAAATAGATACACCTTAAATGAAATGGTCCTATTATTTTATTTTATTTTTACAGTTAATCAATTTTACTAATGCGTTATTTTTTAAGTTTTTTAATTCTTATTTCATCTTTATTTGTTAATGCCCAATCTGTACTAGATGATTTTGAAGGCAGTGGAACTATTACTTCATGGGTAGGAGATGCCTGTGGTATTGATGTAAGTTTCACAAATCCACATCAAGAATCTATCAATACTTCTAATACTGTATTAAGATATGGAGATTCAGGGGGACTATATGCAAATGTAAGATTTGATGTGAGTCCTTATTTTAATCTTTTAGAAACAAATACCTTTAGCTTTAAAATATATGTTCCTTCGTCTGGGCTTACAGGTAGTCAAGAAAATAAAGTGTCTTTAAAACTTCAAAACAATAATTTGGGGACTCCTTGGATAACACAATGTGAGATCATCAAACCACTAGTTTTAAACCAGTGGCAAGAGATCGTATTTAATTATGAAACTGATTTTTATCTAAATTTTGATTCCGAATCAGGACCTCCAATATACAGATCCGACTTAAATAGAGTTGTTATTCAAGTGAATGGCGAAAATAATAATGATCAAGTTGTTGCTTATATTGATGATATTACGCATTTAGATACAGAAAACAACGATCCCGTGTATGACAACTTGGTTTGGTCTGATGAGTTTGATGGAACTGGTGCTATTAATAATTCAAACTGGCACCACCAGACACAGCTAATAGATGGAAACAGCTGGGCAAATGGCGAACTTCAACATTATACAAATCGCCAAGCAAATTCTTATGTTAGTAATGGGACTTTAAAAATCAAAGCTAAATTGGAAACATATGCAAATCAGGGAGTCACTAAAAATTATACATCAGCTCGATTAAATTCAAAATTTGCTTTTAGATACGGAAGGGTAGAAGTCAGAGCAAAACTTGCTTCAGTAGCGGGAACTTGGCCAGCGATATGGATGTTGGGGAAAAATATTAATGAGAACGGTGCTTACTGGGATAACTTAGGCTATGGTACTAGTTCATGGCCTTCCTGTGGTGAAATAGATATTATGGAACCTAATATTGAAAAAACCAGAGTTTTAGCAACTTGGCATTGGGATAATGGAAGCGGTTACCAGTACAATGGAAATCATATAAACACTACAAACGCAGACACCTCTCAAAATTTTCACGATTATGTTCTCGTTTGGACACCAGATTCAATGAAAATATATATGGATTCAAACTTAGTGAATCAAATGAATGTAGTGACGCCTTTTGATACTGATTTTTTTATTCTATTAAATGTTGCAATGGGTGGAGATTTAGGCGGAACGATCGCTTCAAACTTCAATGAAGATATTCTTGAAATCGATTACGTTAGAGTGTACCAAGAAAGTCCTCTTGGAATTGCAGATTTAGAAAGTAATTTCAAAATTAGCTCATATCCTAATCCAGTTTCTAACCTTCTAAATATTAAAATTAGTAATGTTCAAAATCAGACAGCTTTTTTAAGTTTATATGACTTAACAGGTCGTTTGATTTCAAACACTGAATCTAGTATTCGAGATCAAAAAATTTCTTACAATACATCCTCTTTAGTCACGGGAGTTTATTTTGTTAGTGTTAAACTTAGTAATGGTAGACAAGCAATTATTAAGTTCATAAAGTAATCCATTCTTAATTTTAAAAAAAAACCACTCCATTAGGAGTGGTTTTTTAATATTTAAATTATAAATTTTTTATTCTTGAGCAGCTATATGTGCATCAATTTGAGTTTGCATTCCTGTGACATCCATCCAGTCTGAAAACATAACTACTTTTCCATCTTCATTAAATGACACTACTGCATACCACTTATTATTAATAGTGGCACCCGAAGCCGTATGTGTTGCTGTCCATGTTCCATAGATACGAACTCCATTTGGTTTAGATGTTTGCTCTCCTAATTCCGAATAAAATGAGCCTCCCCAATATGCACTATCACTATCAATTCCTCCATCTCCAGCTAAGAAAGTGAGGTTATCAAATTCAGTCATGTACCACTCTGCAGCTTTCATTAGGTCTTCTTTTCCAAGTATTTTATTGTCATTCCACATTGGGGGACTCCATTTAACTGAGTCAGCAAAGTAAGAAGACAGAAGGTCTAGATTTTCAGTTGCAAATCCTTTTACATGATGGTTTTCAAATGCTTTTATGTTTCGTGCAAATGTAGCTTTGTCCGCTTCTGACGGCCCTGATGTTTCTGTTTTTTGACAACTAGTAAATGTCAAAATTGTGGTCAATAATAAAATTACTTTTTTCATAATTGTTTTTTTTGATTTATAATTCATCAATATAAGGTAAATTTTTATTAATTTCAAAACACAACTTAAGTTATAGCTATGACTGTATTGTATAAAACAAAAACCCTCTATATGATTATAGAGGGTTTCAATTAATTTAAGTTAGAGTTGCCCTAAAGCAAATATTCTGTGCTAATAAAGTTTGATTTTTTAGATTCTAAAAGATCCTTCAAAATAGAATTATTTGCATTATTCTCTTTAGTTGCTACAAAAGTTCTTATTGAGAACGATCGCAATGCATCTCGTACACTTAATGTACTAAATGCTGAATCCTTTCTTCCAGTGAAAGGAAAAACATCAGGTCCACGTTGGCAAGAACTATTTAAATTAACTCTACATACTAGGTTTACTAATACATCAATTAAAGGGGCTAGCGTTTTAACGTTTTCTCCAAAAACACTCACTTGTTGTCCGTAATTAGATTCTGCCATGTCATCTAGTACCTGTTGTACATCAGTAAACGTTATTATAGGAATAACAGGTCCAAATTGTTCTTCAACATAGAGGTCCATTGTTTTGTTTATGTTAGACATGACCGCTGGATAAATATAATTATCAGTAATCTGTCCTCCTTTAGCATTTAATATTTTTGCTCCTTTAGTCTGAGCGTCTTCAATTAATCCTTTTATATATGCTGGTTTGTTTGGCTCTGGAAGCGGGGTAAGTTTTACGCCGGCTTCCCAAGGGTTTCCAAATTTTAATGCATCTACTTTTTCACAAAAACGTTTGTTAAATGCTTCTGAGATACTTTCGTGAACATATAGTATTTTTAGTGCCGTACAACGTTGCCCATTAAAGGATAAAGTTCCAGCAATACACTCATCTATTGCTAGGTCTAAATCTGCGTCTGGAAGTACAATTCCAGGGTTTTTAGCTTCTAGTCCCAATACGGAACGCAGGCGGTTACTTTTTGGGTGGCTATTTTGTAGTGCATTCGCTGAACTGCTATGTCCAATTAAAGCTAAAACGTCTATTTTACCTGTTTCCATAATAGGGGTGGCAAGTACACGACCACGACCATACAGTACATTTACAACTCCTTTTGGAAAGCTATTTTGAAAGGCTTCTAGTAGTGGAGATAATAAAAGTACTCCAAGTTTAGCAGGTTTAAACACTGTAGTGTTACCCATAATTAACGCAGGAATCAACAGTGCAAATGTTTCATTTAAAGGGTAGTTGTAAGGTCCTAGACACAAAACAACTCCAATAGGGCCTCTTCTAATGTGCGCATGTACCCCTGAGTGTTTTTGAAATTTAGCAGAATTCCGATCTAATTGTTTGTAGTCATCGATCGTGTCGTAAATATAGTCAACAGTTCTATCAAATTCTTTTTCTGAATCAGCTAGATTTTTTCCAATTTCCCACATCAGATATTTCACAACTGTAGCACGTTTGGTTTTCATTTGCTCGGCAAATTTTTCCATGCAAGAAATTCGATCCGCAACTTTCATTGTTGGCCATAAGCCTTGCCCATTGTTATACGCTGCTGATGCTGCATCTAATGCTTCAAGAGCTTGCTCTTTGGTGAGTTCAGGAACAGATCCAAGTAATGTTGGTTGGTAATCCTCGGTTGAAGAAATGGTTGAGAATACATCAGTCATTTTTCCTGACCATTCTTTTAACTCTCCGTTGACAAGGTAGTTTGTTTGCTTAATTAAATCATTTATTTGATACTCATCAGGGGCTTTTTTGAAAGTCATATAATCGTTTGTTAGTTAGTGTATTGCAAAATTAATTAATAATTAAATGTACTAGTGCTAACGAAACGTTAATCTTATTTTATGACTTTTGAATTAACCAATAAAAATCCCCTTTGTTAAAGGGGATAGATATTATTACTTAGAATTTTTCTCAAATTCTTTCATAGCTTCTTGAAATTCTTGAAACGCGTCTTCATAGCCTCCAGAAAAATAGATATAAAGATTGTAAACTAAGTACAATACATTTATAATTAAAATGATTAATGCAATTATTTTAGCAGTATTCATAGCCTTGAAATTCCCTTCGTAATCATCAGGGTTTTGTGTGGCATCTTTTAGTTTGTTATGAGCAATAAGAAATGCTGGTCCTGAAATTAGAAATCCCAGACCGCCAAAGCAGCAGCATAATAATCCGATAATACTTAATACGTAAGTAAGCGTGGTGTTTAATTGTTTTTTCATTTTAATTTAGATATATAGTTGTTTAATAGTGTAGCTTGTTATTATTGTTACTATTGATAGTATTGACAGGATATTAATGCCTTTTTTGTAGTGTTGGAATTTATAAAAGTGCGTCACTATTATGTAACAGAAAAGAATTAATAGCGGGTAAATTGCAGCATACATATAAAAAGCCTCTAGAAAAGATCCTTTCCATATTAAGAATAGTGCGCGTTGAAACCCACAGCCCATGCATTCATAGCCAAAAAGGGCTTTACTAAGGCATGGGATCATGAAATCTTCTAACGGCATAATGTAGCTTTAATATCAACTTTTCAAAGAACGAAAAATATTTTCGTAATAAAAAATTGTCTTTACTATTTCCATTAATTCAAAAGCTGTAATTTTGAATTATAAATTATTCAAGATGTCTAATAGGTCTTTTTATTTCGTGTGTTTGGTTTTAGGAGTTTTCATGGTTCTAATTCAAGAATTTGTGGATGTGCCTGACCTATTAATTCAGATAGGTGGCTTGTGTTTATTGATGTTTGCATTATATAATATTACCAAAGGAATAGGGGATCGCCCTCATAATGATTCATTCATAGAAAATGACGAAGAAGAATGAAATTTAAAATTAATGACGCAGTTGCAGTACTTGACGATGATTTGTCTGGAACAATTACAAGTATACAAGGTTCTGAAATAACAGTAGCGACCTCCACAGGTTTCGACTTGGTTTTTGACTCTAATGAATTAGTTAAAATTAAAGAGAATTTAATGGGTGTACACTCATTGTTTTCTAACACTTCCCTTGACAGTGTGTTAACTGATAAAGAGTCAAAGAAAAGGCAAAACCCATCAAAAGTTTCCTCTAAAGACCGTAATCAGCCAACAATGGAGGTTGACTTACATATTAACCAACTTGTAAAAAACGCACGGGGGATGCAAAATCACGAAATGCTTAATTTACAATTAGAAACAGCTAAGCGACGTTTGGAATTTGCAATGCAAAAGCGCATCCAAAAAATTGTATTTATACATGGAGTAGGCGAGGGCGTACTAAAAATTGAACTTGAATATTTATTTAAACGTTATGAGGGTATAAAGTTCTACGATGCTAACTACCAAAAATACGGACAAGGAGCAACAGAGGTTTATATCTTTCAGTCTAAAATAGGATAATCAACAGTGTATTTGTAGGTGCCAAGGAAAAAGCTGTCTGTAGATAAAATAGAGATATCAATGTCTTCTAAAGTAACATTAACTTTATAATCTCTACTAAACTGGTTTACTTTTACAACATCAATTTCATAAGTAGTATTCACTGTGCCATCTAAAAAACGAGCGACATTAGCCCCAATAGCGAGGTCATCAAATAAATTACCATTGTTATTTTCGTCTTCAAATTTGGTATCGGTGCCATCATTGTCGTCGTCCATGTCTAGGTAGTCAGGAATTGAATCGCTGTCAGTATCTTTCATGTCTGATAAATCTCCATCTCCGTTAGGATCAGGACTTTCGTTTATTGTTGGCACATTATCTCCATCATCGTCATAGTCTTTGTAGTTAGGTATTCCATCTCCGTCTGTATCTCCATCAAATTCTAAGGCATTGGGCACTCCATCGTTATCATCATCTTCAAAAGTGGTTGTGAATATAGCATCTCCACTTGAGGCTTCGTAATTATCAATTACAGAAACGCTAGCGTCTGGAATGTCTTGACATATATATGTGTTTGGATCTGCTGTATAGGTTCTGTAATTAAACCTTACAGAATTGCCATTAATAGGAATTGTTATAAGATTACCAGAGTCTTCAGGAGTAAAAATAGCTTCTGCTTGTGAGTTATTTGGAAATAAAAGTGTTAAGGACTCAAAAGGATCATTTCTTGTATCGTACAAAATATAACTTGAAGAGGTTTCATCTCCACAACGTGTTAGAGTTTTGTCAAAATCTAACTGAACAGAAATTACATCTCCATCATCGCAAGAAATGAAAACAAAGGAACTAAATAATAAGACTAGAAAGATTCGCATATTAAATTCATATTTACTACAAAAGTAACTGATTTGTTAAATAATTCGAATAAATTTGACTATAATTTTATTTTATTAGTTTTGTAAAAAAACCAATTGCTATGAACCCAATCTACCTTGACAATGCTGCTACAACTCAAATTAGAGATGAAGTTATTTCTAAGATGTCAGAGGTCTTAAAATCTAACTATGGGAACGCATCATCTACTCATGCTTTTGGTCGTTCGTCTAAATCTATTATTGAGAGTTGTAGGAAACGAATAGCTGCTCATATTAATGCGTTACCGTCCGAAATAATTTTCACATCCGGAGGTACTGAAGCTGACAATTTAGCTCTTAGGTCCTCAGTAAAAGATTTAAAAGTCACGCATATTATTACTTCAAAAATTGAACACCACGCCGTTCTTTACACAGTTGAACAACTAGTTCTTGATTTCGGAATAGATGTTAGCTATGTGGATATTTTAGAAGATGGATGTATTGACTATACTCATTTGGAGTTTCTTTTAAAATCCACTAAAAAGACTTTAGTTTCATTAATGCATATCAATAACGAAATTGGGACTATTTTAGATATTCAAAAAGTAGCTAATTTATGTCAAGCCAATAACACCCTTTTTCATAGTGATACTGTTCAATCTATTGGTCACTATCCTATTGATGTACAGCAAACCCCAGTTGATTTTTTAGTTGCTAGTGCTCATAAATTCCACGGTCCTAAAGGAGTGGGTTTTGCTTTTATTAGAAAAAACTCAGGTCTTAAGTCATTAATTATCGGAGGGACTCAAGAGCGAGGCATTCGTGCTGGAACTGAAAGTATTCATGATATCGTTGGACTTGACGAAGCTTTGTCCATATCCTATGAGTTTTTAGAACATGAAAACAACTTTGTTAAGGAACTGAAGTCATATTTTATTTCAGAGTTAAATACCCATATTCCAGGGGTTAAATTTAATGGATCTTGTAGTGATTCAGAAAATAGCACGTACACACTTGTTAATGTATGCTTACCTGTATCTGCCTCCAATGCTCCTATGTTTTTATTTCAGCTTGATTTAAAAGGAATAGCATGTTCTAAAGGAAGTGCCTGTCAAAGTGGGAGTGGTAAAGGATCTCATGTTTTATCACAAATTCTCCAAAAAGATGATATGGAAAAACCCTCTATTCGTTTTTCTTTTAGTATTTATAATACAAAACAAGAGCTAGACACTGTTGTAGGAATTCTTAAAGAGTTAGTAAACGAGACAAATTCTTAAAATCGCATTCCTAATCTAAGATTAAACACCCTAGGCGTTAGGTAATTTGGAATTGAATATTGTCGCTTGGAATATACATCTCTTACCCATGTATTTGTGATTGAGTTCTGAACATCAAACATGTTAAATATTTCAAGACCTACAGATAATTCTTTGAATGGTTTCTGCCAAGCCTTAGTTCCCTTTTTGTTAGAGTCAATAATAACATAGGACATCCCTACATCTGCACGCTTATAGTCTGGTAAACGATTTTGGTAATTATAGGGACTGGCATAACTTGGAGAACCACCAGGAACCCCAGTGTTATAAACTAGGTTTAAATACATTTTCATATTTGGTAACTGTGGTATATAATCCTGAAATAAAATTCCAAATTTTAAACGTTGATCTGTTGGCCGTGCAATGTATCCTTGATTATTTATGTTTTCTTCTGTTTTTAGGTAACCAAAGGAAAACCAGGATTCACTTCCGGGAACAAATTCGCCGTTTAAGCGTAGATCCAGTCCATAGGCGTAAGCTTCTGCATTATTAGCCGCCGCATAGCGGATCCTTACATTTTCTACAGTATAGGGGTTTACATTACTTATATCTTTATAGTATGCTTCAGAAATCAGCTTAAAAGGTCGATCCCACATTTTGAAACTATATTCATTAGCTAAGACCAAGTGAACAGATTTTTGCGCTTTTACATTGCTATTGACAATACCGTCGCTGTCTCTTAGTTCACGATAAAACGGCGGTTGGTAATACAATCCTCCACTCAAACGAAATAACATGTCTTTATTCCAATCAGGCTTAATTGCAAGTTGTATTCGTGGACTGATTACACTTTGTGAATTATTCGCAATTCCATCCCCTTTAACTGACCAACCATGATAACGAATTCCAAGATTCGCATAGACTTCATGGTTACCAATTATTGATCGTCGATTCCACTGTCCGTAGGCTTGGATTCGATTCAGCTGTGTACTATTTGTGGCTCGGATATTTTGAAAAGGAACGATAGGGCCTTGGTCGGCTGCATAGGGCTGATCATTAAATTGATCTAAATTTGGTGGGTTTATTAAAAAACCCGCCGAGTCAATAACTTCCCATTCTACAATACGGTCTCTAATATCTTCATTAGTGTATTTAATAGACCATTCAAAATTATTATCTTCAGCTTTTAAGTACCCTTTATGCTCCACATTTGTAATTAAGGCATCTAAATCGTTCCGTGCATGGTTTAGTTGTGAGCCAATTCCTTCTGAAAACTCAACATCTCCAAGGTTTTCATCCCCTATATTACTGTTAACTTCACCAAGTCGGTATTGAGCAAGAATATCAAAGTATTCTTGTTCAGTTGTGTGAAAGGAAGACGCAATAAGTTTTAGAGTCAAATTGTCATTCACAAAATAATTTCCTTTGAATGCCCCAAAATAGGTTTGATATTTATCATTTTCCTGCCCGTCATAAAACACTAGTAGAGCGATCGGATCATCTAAAGTGCCAAAGTTGGTTTGACGAGTTGTGGGCTCATATTGGTAGTCGTTGATTGCTAAATTTCCTAAAAAGCTTAAATGAAACTTATCTGAAAAGCGATATGTTAAATACGTTTGAGCATCTGCAAAAGTTGGATTAAAATTGGTTTCAGTTTCTTTTGATTTTACAAGAAGGCTGTTATCTCTATAACGTAGCCCGGTGATTGCTGAGAATTTAGAGTTTTTGGAGACTGTTTCTGTGGTGATACTGCCACCTAATAAATTAACGTCCGCACGGACTCCAAAACCAATAGGGGTTCTATAAGTAATGTCTAAAACTGAAGATAATTTATCTCCATATTTAGCTTGAAAACCACCGGCAGAAAAGTCCAAATTTTGTACCATATCCGTATTCACAAAACTAAGTCCCTCTTGTTGTCCAGACCTTACTAAAAATGGACGGTAGACTTCTATTTCATTTACATACACTAGATTTTCGTCAAAATTCCCTCCTCTAACAGAGTACTGTGTGCTTAGTTCGTTTGTAATGTTTACTCCAGGAAGCGTTTTTAGTAAATTTTCAACCCCAGGTTGTGCGCCTTTAATAGTTCTAATAATTTGAGGGGATATAGTAGTTATCCCTTCAAGTTCTTTTCGTTTTGACCCAGTAATGACTACTGTTTCTATTTGTTCGTAATTATCTTTTAAAATTGGATTAAACTCCAGCTCTTCTCCATTTTTCAGATTGAAAGTAGCCTTAATGAATTTATAATTTAGGTGAGAAATTCTAATTTCTACATCCCTTTTAGCAGGGATTTTAAGGAGATAGAATCCGTTTATGTTTGTGGTTGTGCCATTTGCACCCGAACTAATATTAGCTCCTTGTATTGGCTGGTTTTGCTCATTGAGTATAATGCCTTTAAGAGTGGCTGTTTGTCCAACAACCAGTGTTGGCGTTATCATTAGGAGTAGTAAAAACGTATAAGCAAGAATTGGTTTCAAATTAATAAAGTTTATTTTTTATAAAATATTGTTTCAAATGTAGAACTATTCCCTACATTATCCGTCACAATGATTTTTAAATTATTTTTTGTTTCTATTATAATGTTGTCATTAAAATCATAAGTAAGTAGTTGTGTTTTTGTGTCGTATTCCATCAATATCCATTGGTCATTAATAGTTGCTCTGTAGTTCTTTATTCCAGAGATCTCATCACTAATTTTAACTTTAAGGTAATTGTTTTTACTAATCCAACTCTCGTTTTTAAAGTTTATTGCATTTATCTTAGGGTTCTCATTATCGATTCCCAAAGTATAACTCCCTAAGTACTTCGTTCGTGTAGTAAGACTATTTCCGCGCTTTTTTGTAGAGGCATAGTAGAGCTTGTTTCCGTAACGCGAAACACTTCCAATGAATAAATGGTCTTTATCATGCCCCTTATATTTGCTAATATCAAAACTAATAGTCATTGATTTTTGTAGAGGAATTATTGCGGTGTGCAGCTTTAGAGTGTCATTGGAAACTTGAAACTGGATATCGACGTCTTCGTAAAACGTGTTTTTTGATATCTGCACGCTCACATGATCTTTTTCTAGGAATATTTCTTCTGAGGCACTAATGTGTTGAAGGTCTGGATTATTGAGTTTTGTGTTTATTAATTTTTTAAAAGCTCCTTTAATAGGTATCTTCAATTCCGATTGATTGCCTTTAAAGTCACTCACAATTATTTTGTATATAGAACTTGTATCACTTTCTATTTTTAGAGCTCCATTGTTAGTGTGTGCTTTGAGAATAGATAGGGGGTTGTTTTTCTCAATAAATAACTTTTGAATTCTTTTTTTGTTTTTATAATAGAATTCATAATCGACATAGCGGTTAAGGTGCTTTGTTTCATCAAACGAAAACCGCTTAAAATCAACGTCTATACTTCTACTCCCGTTGTAGGAAGTTTCAATTTTATTCACCCCATTTTTATTAGAAGCTAAGTCTTGTCTATCTGTACTGATAATTCCAAATCCAATCTTGCCATAGGCAGTTATAGGCTCAGATTTATAAGTTCCATCTTTTTGTTTCAAGATTCTAATCTCAACTCTTTTGGTCTCGCCTCCAATATGACTGTCTTCTGAAAGAGGGTATCCAAACAAACCGTAAATGACAGGCGGCCTAGTATCTTTAATATCAAAGCCAAACAGTAGAGGGTTTATTGGCCGCTGTTGATTGTCCCTGATTTCAAAATGTAGATGTGGACCTGCTGAGCCTCCTGTGTTTCCAGTAAAGGCAATTAACTGCCTGTCTAAGACTTTAATAGTCCCTGCTTTAGGGAACAGTTCTAGCTCAAAAGTCTCTTTTAGATACTGTTGCTCTTTGACATAAGCTTCTATAGTAGGAGAAAATTTTTGTAAGTGTGCATACACGGTCGTGTAGCCATTTGGATGTGTTATGTATAATGCTTTACCATAACCATATCTTGAAATCTTAATACGGCTCACATACCCTGCAGCTGAAGCATAGGTTTTAAATCCTTCTTTTCCTTGTGTTTTTATATCTAAACCAGAATGAAAATGATTAGTTCTTAATTCAGCAAAGGAACCAGATAAAATTAAATTAATATCTAGAGGATCTGAAAAGTAATGTTGGGGATAAGGGGTTTGTCCATAACAAAAAGAAATAAAAAAAAGAAGGCTAAAAATAGTAGTTTTCATAAAAAGAGATAGAGTTGCTAATTTATAAAATTGAAGCTAAATAGAAAAATAAATAGGCGCATGTCTATAACGACATGCAAATAAAAATAAATTTAAGCTAAAACAATTGCGTTATTAATTTTGGAATGTTAAATTTGTGAAATAGGTATTGAAAATGTAAATGAGTAAAATAGAGCTAATTGTTAATTCTTTAGAAGAAAAAGTACAGAAAGTTTTGTACGAACTAGCTGAGTTAAAAAATGACAACACAACTTTAAAACAGGAATTACTTGATGCAAATGCTACAAATTCTAAGCTATTGCATACACTACAAGAAAAAGAGAGTGATTACGACACACTCAAATTTGCAAATTCAATCCTTGGCAGTCAAGAAAGTAAAAGAGAGACTAAACTTAAAATAAATACTTTAATCAAAGAGATTGACGATTGTATATCTAAATTATCTGATTAGAACAAAAGTAGATGAGTGAACGGTTAAAAATAAAATTATCCATAGCCAATAGAGTATATCCATTGACTATCACTCCTGATCAAGAAGAAGGGCTTCGTTTGGCCGCGCAAAAAATTGATTCAACTATTAAACAATTTGAGAAAAGTTACTCCGTTCAAGATAAGCAAGATGTACTAGCCATGTGTGCTTTGCAATTTGCAACTCAAAATGAACAAAAAACAATAAATAATACTAGTTTAAATGAAGATTTAGAATCTCGTCTAATAGCAGTTGACAAATTACTAGATTCACATTTAAACATCAACGTTCTTTAAATAAAATAAGCTTACTGCCTATATTGATCACTTTTTTGATAAACTCAACGGAAATTCTTTAAAAAGGAGTGCGTTTAAGTTGTAAAAGCATGCTGTCTTGTTACAGATCCTTGATCAGCTTTTCAACTCTAAATCTTGTATTTATGGAGTTTATACAAAAACCAGATTAATGTAGGCTTTTTTTTTAATTTAATAATTACATATGGAAACTAACATTATACTCATCGCCGCCGTTGCTGCTGTTTTAGGACTTGTCTTAGGATTAGTAGTCTCTAAGGTGCGCGAAAAAAATAACGCGTCTCAAGTCACTAAAAATGCGAAAAGAGATGCCAATTCAATCATTTCAAAAGCTAGATCAGAAGCAGAGGCTACAAAAAAAGATAAAATATTTCAAGCTAAAGAACGGTTCTTAGAGCTTAAGACCGAACACGAGCAAGTTATTCAATCTAGAGAAAAGAAAATAGTCGAAGCAGAAAAGCGTACTCGAGATAAAGAATCGCAAATTTCATCTGAACTTTCAAAAAACAAAAAACTATCTACTGATTTTGAGTCAAAAATCAAAGATTACGACCACCGTTCAGACTTATTAAATAAGCGGAAAGAAGAAGTTGAAAAGGCCCATAAAAGCCAAATCCAACAACTTGAAGTGATCTCTGGCTTATCTGCTGATGATGCGAAGCATCAACTGGTAGAGTCATTGAAATCTGAAGCAAAGGATGATGCTATGGTGTATATTCAAGACACGATGGAAGAGGCAAAATTAACAGCTGAACAAGATGCTAAAAAAATAATTATAAATACAATTCAACGTATTGGAACAGAAGAAGCAGTGGACAACTGTGTTTCTGTTTTTAATATAGAATCTGACGATGTTAAGGGACGAATTATTGGTCGTGAAGGACGAAATATTAGAGCCATTGAAGCCGCTACAGGGGTTGAGATTATTGTTGATGACACGCCAGAGGCCATTATATTGTCTTGTTTTGATTCGGTTCGTAGAGAAGTGGCGCGTTTATCGTTACATAAATTAGTGACTGATGGGCGTATTCATCCTGCGCGTATTGAAGAAATTGTTAAGAAAACTCAAAAACAAATTGAACAAGAGATTATTGAAGTTGGTAAACGAACCGTGATTGATTTAGGGATTCATGGGTTACATCCTGAACTAATCAAAACTGTAGGGCGTATGAAGTACCGTTCTTCTTATGGTCAAAATTTATTACAACACTCTAGAGAAGTTGCCAAACTTTGTGGAGTTATGGCTGCAGAATTAGGAATCAACCCTAAGTTAGCTAAGCGGGCAGGTCTTCTTCATGATATAGGAAAAGTACCCGATGCAGAAGCGGATATGGAAACACCTCATGCTATTTTAGGAATGCAATGGGCTGAGAAATATGGAGAAAATGCAGAAGTATGTAATGCGATTGGAGCTCACCACGACGAAATTGAAATGAAGTCACTAATGTCGCCAATTGTTCAAGTATGTGATGCTATTTCAGGAGCACGCCCAGGCGCAAGACGACAGGTTTTAGATTCTTATATTCAACGATTAAAAGATTTAGAAGATATCGCCCTAGGTTTTGGAGGTGTTCAAAAAGCCTATGCGATTCAAGCAGGTCGTGAACTACGTGTCATTGTTGAAAGTGAAAAAGTAACTGATGATAAAGCGGGAAGTTTATCTTTTGAAATTTCTCAGAAAATTCAAACTGATATGACTTATCCTGGACAGGTAAAAGTGACTGTAATTCGTGAAACACGCGCCGTTAACATCGCTAAATAAGACCTTACAGTATTATGAAAAAAGCAGCCTTTGGGCTGCTTTTTTAGTTTCTAGGATGAAATTTATTGATAACTTCCTTGAGATGGCTAGTATCGACATGCATGTAAATTTCTGTAGTAGTAATGCTTTCATGACCTAACATCATTTGAATGGCTCTTAGATCGGCTCCATTTTCAAGTAGGTGCGTAGCAAATGAATGTCTAAAAGTGTGAGGCGAAATATTTTTTTGGATCTCTGCTTTTTCTCCCAAGGTTTTTACGATTGTAAAAATCATGGCTCTTGTGAGTTGTTTTCCTCGACGGTTTAGAAACAAGGTGTCATTAAAAGCGGCTTCAATTTTCATTGCAACTCGAACTTGGTCTTTGTAAAGGTTTATATATTTCTGGGTCAAAGGACTAATGGGAATAAAACGTTGTTTGTCTCCTTTTCCAGTGACTTTTATAAAACCTTCCTCAAAAAACAAATCAGAAATCTTCAGGTTTGTTAATTCACTAACTCTAAGCCCACAACTGTATAAGGTTTCGATAATAGCGCGGTTACGTTCGCCATTAGATTCACTAAGATCAATAACACTCACAATAAGGTCAATTTCATTAACGGAAAGCGTGTCCGGTAATTTCCTTCCTATTTTAGGGGCTTCTATGCGTTCTAAGGGGTTTGAATTTAGATAATTCTCAAAAATTAAATAATCAAAAAAACTACGTAAACCCGAAATCAATCTTGATTGGGTTCTTGGATTAATCTCTTTAGCTATTTCATAAATAAATTCTTGAATTTGTGTGCTGGTTATTTGAAGCGGACCCAAGGTCATCTCGCGACTCTCTAAGTACGCTATAAGCTTCTGTACATCAAGGGTATAGTTTTGGACAGTATGTTTGGACATACCGCGCTCAATTTTTAAATATAAAGAAAAATCATTTAGAGCTTCTTGCCATTTCATTCTCGTTGGGTTTTCTTAAAAAGTCAAGTTACAAATATAATAAGGATCCATTTTAATGCTGCTTTTATTTTTTTTAAAATAATTAATAAAAGTATTTGAAAGACCCAAAAACCTATTATATTTGCACCGCAATGGAGAGCTGGCAGAGTGGTCGAATGCGGCAGTCTTGAAAACTGTTGAGGGTCACACCTCCAGGGGTTCGAATCCCTTGCTCTCCGCACAAGAAAACCCATAACATTTGTTATGGGTTTTTTGTTTTCATGGACTTTTTCTAATAAATTCAATTTAATATGTAGAGATGCACTTAAATGGAGAAGTTGTTTAAAAGTGCTCTTACACATTCAGGGATTCATTCAAATTTAAATTAACAAAAGATTAATTTTTAAAACCAGCAGTCTTTTTTTTCAGCCTATATTTGCACCACATATATTACTTCCATGCAGCACCTAAAACCACCAAAAATAAAAGATCAGAGAAAACCAAAAGTAACTTTAAAACAAGCCTTTAAAACAATTATTTGGCCCCGACGAAACTTGGTGTTTTTAGGCCTCTTACTTATTGTCATTCGAAGCCTATCTGGGTTTGTTTTGCCATTGCAAAGTAAGGTGTTGTTGGATGACGTGGTTCCTAATAATGATTACAGCCTGTTGTATTCTTTAATTTTTATAGTTATTGGTTCTATTGTTGTTCAAGCAGTCACTTCTTTTTTACTTACAAAAGTGTTAAGTATTCAAGCGCAGTATTTAATTAGTGAATTACGAGCTCAAGTCCAAAAGAAAGTATTGTCATTACCAATTAGTTTTTTTGATAACACCAAATCGGGCGCTTTAGTGTCTAGAATAATGAGTGATGTAGAAGGAGTGAGAAACCTTATTGGCACTGGCTTAGTTCAATTAGTGGGTGGCTCTTTCACAGCCATTTTAACCTTAATTATTTTATTAAAAATGAATGTGTGGATGACACTGTTTACGTTTATTCCATTGTCTGTTTTTGCGGTGATTGCTCTTAAAGCATTCAAATATATACGTCCTATTTTCAGGGCTAGAGGAAAAATTAATGCCGATGTAAAAGGACGATTAACAGAAACTCTATCCGGGGTTCGTGTGATTAAAGCCTTTAATGCGGAGGCTCAGGAAAGTGAGATTTTTGCTAAAGGAGTTGATGCTATTTTTCAAAATGTTAAAAAGAGTTTAACCGCCACAGCTATAATGACGAGTTCTTCCACTTTTTTAATTGGTTTAGCAACCACAGGAATTATGGGTATTGGAGGGCACTATATGATTCAAGGTGAAATTACGCCTGGAGATTTTTTGCAATTCACATTTTTATTGGCGTTTATGGTGGCTCCGATCGTTCAGATGAGCAATATAGGGAGTCAACTAACTGAAGCTTTGGCAGGATTAGACCGCACGGAAGAGTTAATGAGCATGGAAGCTGAAGAAGACGATACAAACCGCACCATTGAACTGAAAAATTTTAAAGGGGATCTTATATTTAGTGACGTATCATTTGCCTATGAAGAAAACAAAGAAGTCCTCCATAATATAGATTTTAAAGCCCCCTCTGGATCTGTAATTGCATTGGTAGGCAGCTCGGGCTCCGGAAAATCGACCATTGCTGGCTTATCAGCGACCTTTTTAAACCCTCAATCTGGAATCATTACCATAGACGGTGAAGATGTCTCGAAAGTTAAATTACAGAGCTTTAGAAAGCATTTAGGCGTGGTTTTGCAAGATGAGTTTTTATTTGAAGGCAGCATAAGAGAAAATATAATGTTCCCAAGACCCAAAGCTACAGAAGCCCAAGTACAAGCGGCCGTAAATGCAGCTTATGTAAATGAATTTACAGATCGTTTTGATGATGGCTTAGAAACATTGATAGGAGAAAGAGGCGTGAAGCTATCAGGTGGGCAAAGGCAGCGTATTGCCATTGCTAGGGCAATTTTAGCCGATCCCAAAATTATTATTTTAGATGAAGCGACTTCAAATTTAGATACAGAAAGCGAAGCTTTAATTCAAAAAAGTTTAGCTGAGTTAACAAAAAATAGAACCACCATAGTAATCGCACACCGTTTGAGTACAATTCGAAAAGCAGATCAGATTTTAGTGATTGAAAATGGCCGTATTGCCGAGCGTGGAAACCATGATGAATTAATAACTAAACAGGGGAGGTACTTTGATTTATTTACCTACCAGGCTAAGATTTAATTTAATATTCAAGTATTTTATATTTTAATTAGTGAAATTTGCAATTGAAAGCTCTCTATTATTTTATATTTTTGAAAAAAAATATAAATGAACATTGTTAAGGCACTACAATGGCGCTATGCTGCCAAAAAGTTTGATTCATCAAGAGTTATACCCAATGATATTATAGAAGTCATAAAGGAAAGCTTCAATCTAACAGCGAGTTCTTACGGATTACAGCCTGTAAAATTGCTTTTAGTGAGTAATAAATCTATTCTTCAAGAGTTAGTTCCACTTTCAAGCAACCAACAACAAGTGGGTCAAGCTTCTCACTTATGTGTGTTTTGCGTAGACACTAATATTGATGAAGCTTACATCCGCAGCTATTTTGAAAACATTAAATCGACACGTAACACACCAGACGCTGTTTTAAGTTCGTTTCGTGACAGTATTATTTCTAGTTTTGGATCAAAGTCAACAGATGAAATATATAACTGGGGAGCCAAACAAGCTTATTTAGCGTTAGGAAATATGCTTACTGTTTGCGCAACTCAAGAAATTGATGCCTGTCCAATGGAAGGTTTTGACCCCGTTGGCTATGATGCGTATTTTAAGCTTAAGGAGCAAGGATTGCGTTCGGCGCTTGTCATGCCTATTGGGTACCGAGCAGAAGATGATATGTTTGCGGATATGAAAAAAGTAAGAAAAGATCTTAAAGATTCAATTATAGAAATTAAATAAAGCCTATGCCAGGATTTGAGTTGTTTGGAGACGCAGAGAAAAAAGAAGTACAAGATGTATTGAACAGTGGTGTTTTAATGCGTTACGGATTTGATGGTATGCGTCAAGGGCACTGGAAAGCCAAGGAATTAGAAGCAGAAATTGAATCTCAATTTGAGGTTCAGCATGCTCAACTCCTTTCTAGCGGTACTGCGGCTGTGAGTCTCGCACTTGCTTCAGCAGGAATAGGAGCTGGTGATGAAGTGATTATGCCTTGTTTTACTTTTGTGGCTAGTTTTGAAGCCATTATTATGTTAGGCGCCACCCCTGTGGTAGTTGATATTGATGATACTTTGACTTTAGACATCGAGGCAGTAAAAGCTGCTATAACCCCAAAAACCAAAGCGATTATGCCTGTGCATATGTGTGGAAGTATGGCGAATTTAGAGGCTTTAAAATCTATTTGTAACACACATAATTTAATTCTTATTGAAGATGCTTGCCAAGCAATTGGTGGGACCTATAAAGGTCAAGCCTTAGGTACAATTGGTGACCTAGGTTGTTTTTCATTTGACTTTGTAAAAACAGTGACTTGTGGGGAAGGTGGTGTTATGATTACTAATAATAACGATTATTACACAAATGCCGATCACTATAGCGATCACGGACATGACCACCATGGTTCTGATAGGGGCGCTGAAACCCATCCATTTATAGGGTACAACTTCCGTATTTCTGAACTAAATGCAGCTGTTGGTTTGGCTCAATTTCGTCGCTTAGATGATTTTATAGCCATCCAAAAAAAGCATTATACAATTATTAGAAATGAGTTAGAAAAATTAGCTGGCGTAACGTTTAGATCCGTTCCTGAAGGAGGTGAAGAAAGTTATGCATTTTTAAATTTTTTCTTAGAGGATCTAGAAACAGCCCGTAAGGTTAGTAGCGCTTTCAAATCCAATGGTATTGATGTTTGTTTCCATTATTATGATAACAATTGGCATTACATCCGAAAGTGGGAGCATTTAATTAATCAAAAATCATTAGTTCCGCTTAGTAAAGAATTGATAGATGGGTTGTCTTATTTAAAACATAAAACGTTTGAGAAGTCCGATCATTTTATAGGCCGAAACATATCGTGTTTGATAAAGTTGTCATGGACAGAATCGGAAGTCATACAAAGAGCCAAAAAAATGGCCTCAATTATTCAAAGTAGTACTTCTTAGTATTTATTAATACTTAATATATTCAATAATTTCGAGTCCATATCCTATAATTCCTACGCGTTTTGTTTGTTCACTGTTGGATATAAGTCCTAATTTGTGAATATTTAAATCATGCAAAATCTGTGCACCAATTCCAAAATCTTTAGTATCCATTTTAATGTTTGGAGCTTTGACGACAGTTCCTTTTTGTTGGGTTGTTCTCACAATGTCCAAACGTTTTAGAAGGTTTGCAGGTTGAGTACTTTGGTTAATGAAAAGGATAGCACCTTTCCCATGTTTATTAATTTGCTTAAACATTTTATCCAACTGATGATCGGCATTGTTTGTAAGCGTTCCTAAAATATCATTATTAACCAATGTAGAGTTAATTCTTGTAGGCACTGTTTCATTTGTGCTCCAAGTTCCTTTGGTAAGTGCAATATGAACAGCATCATTAGTGGTTTGTTGGTAGGCTCTTAACCTAAAATCTCCAAAGCGCGTTTCGATTTGATAGTCTTGCTTTTTTTGTATTAGAGAGTCGTGCTCCATTCTGTAGGCGACAAGATCTTCAATAGAAATAATTTTCAAGTCAAACTTCTCAGCTACTTTTCTTAGTTCAGGCAATCGCGCCATCGATCCATCATCATTTAGAATTTCGACTAAAATTCCTGCTGGCTGTAAGCCTGCAAGCCGTGCCAAATCGACTGCAGCTTCCGTATGTCCTGTACGTCTAAGTACACCTCCGTTTTTTGCTTTTAATGGAAAGATATGACCTGGTCTTCCTAAGTCGTGCAGTTTTGTATTTGCTTCCACTAAAGCTTTAATGGTTTTAGAACGATCCGAAGTGGAGATTCCTGTAGTACACCCATTCCCAATCAAGTCGACTGACACTGTAAATTGGGTGTTGTGTAATACCGTGTTATTTTGAACCATCATGTTTAAACCGAGCTCATCACAACGAGTTTCAGTTAATGGGGCGCATATAAGTCCACGTCCATGTAAGGCCATGAAATTAATCATTTCTGGCGTTACTTTTTCAGCCGCAGCAATAAAGTCGCCTTCATTTTCTCTGTTTTCATCGTCAACTACAACAACAACTTTTCCTAAACGGATGTCATTTATAGCATCTTCAATACTATTTAACTTTGTAGCGTTTTTCAAATTTTGTTCGGAAATGGACATTTTTTATTTTTTGTAAAGATATTATAAGTAATTCAATACTTAAGTTATTTTCAATAATTCTTCTTCCATTTTACTTGTGAAAAAGCTTCTGTAAAAATAAAACAGAGGCAGCCCTAAAAGGATTAGAATAAACGATTTTTTAAAGAAATTAACAGATATTATTTTATAAAACTGAGATTGATTTATAACTGATTTTTGCATAACAATCAAATAAAATACAATACTAACAATAGCAATTCCTACTAATAAACTTCCAAGAGTATCAAATCCAATGTTGTTAAGTACATATCCAATCAACCCAGTAAATAGAGTTAAAAGATAAAAAACGAGTGCCAATTTAGAGTTTTCTTTAAAGTCTATGTAAAGCCGAAGTGCGTTCTCATAAGTCGGGTTTGTTAGGTAGCCCCCCATTTTTAGTTCCAGTTCACTAACCCCACGTTGATTAAGCGTTTGAATAGCAGAATTCCTGTATTTTAGTGAATGCCCTAAATTTCGATATTCCTTAATGATTCCTATTAGTTGAGTGTTTTCATATTCTTTTAGTTCACTAATTTTGTCCGCTGGTGTTGGAAGGCTTCCACTTAATTCCGAATCATTTGAAGAGATTACAAGGGTCTTTAAAGGAATTAATATACTATCAACGTCAATTAGTGCACGGTCTTTAGTCGCTCTATTTGTAAGGTAAACACTAAATGGTAATAAAATTAAGGATGAAAGCCATGAAGCCAAAACAGGATCCATACTGCTGTCTTCTGAACTATTTTTTGCAAAAATACTGATGAAGTGATAGGTTAGAAATATTAAAATAGCAATAACTAATGGGAGCCCTATACCACCCTTACGTATCAGTGCTCCAAGTGGTGCGCCCACAAAAAATAATATTATACAGGACAGGCCCAATGCAAATTTATCATGCAATGCAACAATGTGTTTGTTGATGTTTACTTGAGAAAGTAACATTCTTTTAATTTTCACTTTCAAATCTTTTTTAGCCGTTTTCACAGAGTTTTGTGAAATATTAATTAGCTGAATGGCTTTTTGGTCATTAAATAATTTTAGAATGTTTAAATCGCTAGATAAGCTATCCTTCTCAGTAATTTTATAGTTTTGATTTAAACTAGGCTGATTACTTCGCTGCAACATTGTTTTAGTAAAATTAGTAAACAAAAGATCTCTGGATTTGTTAAGTGAATCCAAAGCCGTGTTTAAATCAATTACGTTTAGCATTGTGTGCTTAGTTACTTTGTCTTGACTTTCAAAGTCAATATCGTTAAATTTTGAAAGATCTATGTTTATGATATACTTTTCAAAAGTACTTTTTACTTGAGGTTTGTTTTTGGTTCGTTTTGTGTAATCTGCTGGTTGAATTTCATCATAATAGTTACCATCTATAAGGACGAGCTGTAGAACGTTTGAAGATTCGTCACTTATGAATTCTCCGGTATTTGATTTAATAACCGTGTAATTTCCAGTGACACCCCCCTTTTTTTGGTGAATAATTACATCTTTGAGGTACTGACCATTGTCACCACTCTTCTCAGAAACCTTGATGTTTATATCATTTAATTGATTAAACTGACCTTCAGCAATAGCCATCGCTGGCTTTACTTTTGCAATATTTCTTCGAAGGTTGAAGAAATTAAATTCAGCCAATGGAATCACACTATTTGCAAAGAAAAAACTCAGAACTGCTAATAAAACAATAAAGATACTTAGACTCTTCATGGCTCTTTGAAGTGATATCCCTGTTGACTTCATGGCGGCAAATTCATAATTTTCGGAAAACCCTCCGAACACCATTATAGATGCTAATAATATTGTCAGGGGTAAAACCAAAACAACAATCCTTGGAGACACATAGACAAGAAACTTAAAGATAATTTCAATTTCTAATTCTTTTCCTGCTAACTCAGAAATGTATACCCAGACAGATTGCAGTAAAAAGATCATCATTAGTATGGTGAATACACTAATAAAGGTCTTAAGAAAAGTAGTTAATATGTAGCGGTCTAGAAGTTTCAATTTATACCCTAATCTAATTGATTGATGTAATACTCACTATATTTTTTAGCGTCAAATTCAAAAAAAGTTTTAGAGAGGGGTTGGTTGGTTTTGAATGAATTGATAGTTAGGATTGTTTTTGTGTCATTACTTCCAACTTCTATAAGGTTATATATATGTTTGGTATTTGAGTCAATTCCAAGTAAAACATATTTAATTTCAGATTCAGAATCAATAGGATTCAATTTAACATACTGGATTTTTCGTCCCATTATATTTTGAATAATATCCATTGTATAGCTATATCCCTCTTCATAAAAACTCATTAATTTACTAGGGGTGATGGTGTTTTCGTCTGTAGTATTATTTGAAGAGATTGTTACTTCTTCATCCTCAGGACTAATTGTAATTAGGGATTTTCCATCGTTGATTCTTGTAATACCTAAAATATTTAGCACATATTTGTCACCTTTTAAAGTCACGTCACCACGTGTTTCTTGTTTAATGTTTTCTTCTGTATTTTCAAGCACATATTTAAATTCTAGGGACATGCTTTCATAGCCTTTCGCTTTAGCACTCACTTCATCTAGCAGGAATTGCGCTTCAGCATCCTTATTCTGGCTTTGACAGATAGACATGGATAGCGTTAATATAAACAGGATATAATTTCTCATTTTAATTTGTAATTTCTTGATCTAGTAATTGGTTAAGCGCTACCAGGTCGGTAACTAATACTTGTCTGGCTTTACTACCTTCAAATGATCCAACAATTCCTGCAGCTTCTAATTGATCTATTAAACGACCAGCTCGGTTGTATCCTAACTTTAGTTTTCGTTGTAACAATGATGCAGAGCCTTGTTGTGCTATGACAATAACTTCAGCTGCTTCTCTAAAAAGTTGATCTCTTTCATTTATATTATTATCAATACTTGTGCCAGAGTCTTCACTAACGTACTCGGGAAGAATATAAGCACTTGGGTAGGCTTTTTGAGACCCAATATATTCTGTTAACTTTTCAACTTCTGGGGTATCTACAAAAGCACACTGAATTCTAACCATGTCATTTCCTTGGGTGTATAACAAGTCTCCACGACCAATTAACTGATCAGCTCCAGAACTGTCTAAAATAGTTCTAGAATCAATTTTAGAAGTTACCCTAAAAGCTATACGTGCTGGAAAATTTGCTTTAATAATTCCGGTGATTACATTTACAGACGGTCTTTGAGTGGCAATTATTAGATGTATGCCAATGGCTCTAGCTAACTGTGCCAGACGCGCAATAGGGGTTTCTACTTCTTTACCAGCTGTCATAATCAAATCTGCAAACTCATCTACTACTAAAACAATATAAGGCAAAAATTTATGTCCGTCGTTTGGATTTAGTTTACGTGCTTTGAATTTTTCGTTGTATTCTTTTATGTTTCTACAAAATGCATTCTTAAGCATTTCGTATCTATTGTCCATCTCAATACATAAAGAATTTAAGGTGTTAATAACCTTGGTATTATCAGTGATGATCGCATCTTCACTATCTGGAAGCTTAGCTAGGTAATGCCGCTCAATTTTATTAAAAAGCGTAAGCTCTACTTTTTTAGGATCAACTAATACAAATTTGACTTCTGCAGGATGTTTTTTGTATAATAAAGAGGTTAAAACAGCATTAAGACCAACAGATTTTCCTTGGCCTGTAGCTCCAGCCATTAACATATGAGGCATCTTTGCTAGATCTACTACAAATGTTTCATTACTAATAGTTTTTCCTAATGCAATCGGAAGCTCCATTTCTGATTTCTGAAACTTTTGCGATGCAATAACTGAATGCATTGAGACAATAGTAGCATTTTTATTGGGTACTTCAATACCAATCGTTCCTCTTCCAGGGATAGGTGCGATGATTCGAATACCTAATGCAGAAAGTGATAAGGCAATATCATCTTCTAAGTTTTTTATTTTTGAAATTCTAATTCCAGCTTCTGGAATAATTTCATATAAGGTAACTGTTGGCCCTATAGTGGCCTTAATACTAGCAATTCCAATTTTATAGTTACTGAGAGTTTCAACAATTTTATTTTTGTTTTCTTCGAGCTCTTCTTGGTTGATAGTAATCCCTTCAGTATCGTACTTTTTAAGAAGGTTTAAAGAAGGAAATTGAAACTTTGATAGTTCTAAAGTTGGGTCAACTTCCCCAAAATCTTCAACTAATTTAGCTGCAAGGTTGTCTGTTTCGGAGACTTCTTCTTCGCTAATTTCAATTTCCATCTCAACGGACTCTTCAATCGGTTCTTTGTTTTTTGGAGGCTTAACGGTTTCCAATTTATCTTCAGAATCGATACTTGAATGGTTCGAAATAGTGGGTTCAAGATTTTCCAAAGGAAGTTCAAATGATGATTTATCAGACGTTACTTCTTCAATAAAGCTAGTGTCTCCCAAGGATTCTAATGAAGACTTTTCATCAGAAAATTCAGATTTAATTTCATTTTTGGTCCGTACAAATAGATTCCCTATTTGTTGTGGAGTTACCTTGAAGCGCATGGCTATATAGGTTATAAAACCAAACACTAGTAATAGAGCAGTTCCAATTTTACCAATATAGTCTTGAAATAATATGTTTAATTCATATCCAATAGAACCGCCTAATTTTGGAGCGCTGTGAAATACAAATCCAAATAATATAGCACCCCATATAACAATTAGAGTTCCCCAAAACCAATTACGCCAAAGTCTTTTTTTAGATGAATTTGCTAGAACTGAAACTCCAGATAGTAAAATAAGCCCTGAAAAAATAAATGAGCTGATCCCAAAACCCTTGTAGATTAGTAATTCACTAATCCAAGCTCCGATTTTACTTAGCCAGTTATCAGTTTGTGCTGCTCGGTTCGTAAAATCCCCTAAAGCGCTTTGATCATTTTCACCAGTAAACAAATAGGATAGAAGTGCAATAAATAATAAGACACCAATGATTACTAAAAAACTTCCCATTACTAATCTCTGAGAATTGGTAAGGGAAATATTTATTTTAGAAAAACTTTTTTTTGGGGTCTTATTTGTTGATGCTCTAGCCATTCCTATTCCTCTGATTTTAACAAAAATACAAATTACAATCGTTTATTTTGTTAATGGGGGTTATTTTGTTTTAACATTATTTAAAAGGAGTTTTACAGCGTATTTATTTGAAATTATTTTGTTTTTAATTTGTTTACTTGGACCGTCATGTAAATAACTTCAAAAAAAACCAAATCACAAATGGTATATAACTGAACAGAATCTTCAATTTTAAATAGTGACTACGACATTACTCAATAAAATGCAAAGCCCCGTAATTACTAATGTGTTTTTAGCTGTGGTTGTTAGCTTTTCAAGGTCACTATTTTTTTCTTTGGATAGTGTTTTGGATAGCGCTAACAGATCTGGGTTTTTATTAACGGCGAGCCCAATTACTATCAAAATCCCGACTATCATTAGGTAACCAAATACCATATTCTAAACTATTAATCAATAGAAATAAATATAACAATTGAAGCCTCTTAATACTATTATATTTATGTAAATTTGATTTTAATTAGCGCATTAATATGGAAAAAGATTTAGGAAATTACCGCAAATCATATGATAAAGGATCTCTTTTAGAGCAGTCTATTAATAAAGATCCATTTGATTTATTTCAATTATGGTTTAACGAAGTTGATACCCACTTTCAAGATACTGAAACAAACGCCATGACTTTGTCTACTATTGGCAACGATGGGTTTCCAAAAAGCCGAGTGGTGCTTTTAAAGAAATTTAGTTCGGCTGGTTTTGTATTTTACACAAATTATGAAAGTGAAAAAGCGAGGGCCTTAGCAGATACTCCCCAGTGTTGTCTTTCTTTTCATTGGGAAGGAGCAGAACGCCAGGTCATCATAAAAGGAGTTGCTGATAAAATTGATCCTTTACAAAGTGATGCTTATTTTCTTTCACGTCCCAAGGGAAGTCAACTAGGTGCTTGGGCTTCTAAGCAAAGTACTGTTATAGATAACAGAGCTGTTTTGGATACACAACTTGAATCTTTAGAAAATGAATATAAAATAAAGCCCTTGAAACGTCCAGAGTTTTGGGGTGGTTATATAGTCAAGCCTGTTGAAATTGAGTTTTGGCAAGGCCGCGCAAACCGACTTCACGATAGAATTAGATTCAAACTGTCTGCTAATAATAGCTGGGATATGGATCGTTTGTCTCCTTAAAACAATGAAAAGTATTATATTTATTAGACACGCTAAATCATCCTGGGAGTTTAATCTTCCCGATAAAAAACGTCCCTTAAATAAAAGAGGATTATTTGATGCTGATTTTATGTCTTCTTTAGAGCTTGTGAAATCTTTAAAACCAGAAGCCGTTTTCTGTAGCAATGCGGTAAGGACCCGAGAAACTTGTTATGCTTTTTTGAAAAATGATGTTTTTCCAGACGACATTGTTACTTACACTGATCATTTATATGTTTTTGATCATTTGGATTTAAAAACATTTATAACCACTTTAAACCCTAAACTTTCAAAAATATTTATTTTTGGACATAATAATGCCCTAACTAAACTTGTGAACCAACTAGGAGAGGTCGCTATTGAAAATATTCCAACTTGTGGAATTGTAAAAATTAATTTTAAATCATCAAGTTGGGATGCTTTAAAAAAGGGGCAAGTAGAATTCAAGTTATTTCCTAAAAGCTTTATGCCTTCATAAGTTAGCCATGAATGCTTTCACTAATACTTAGGGATTTCATGATTTCAGCTTCGTATTCTAACAGACTTTCCCACTTTTGATCTACATCATCTCTATCACCATACTGTCTGGCAAAACCTAAAAATGAAGTGTAATGATTAGCTTCACTAATCATAAGTTTTCTATAAAACTTAGCTAATTTTTTATCCTCCAAATGTTCTGATAAAAGTCGGAAACGTTCACAACTTCTAGCTTCAATTAGGGCTGCCAATAGTAAGCGATGAACTAATTGTGTGGTTCGACTGCCGCCCTTTGGGAAAAACTGTAATAATTTTGAGACATACGTATCTTTTCGGTCTCGACCTAAGGTAAACCCGCGCTCTAATATTAAATCATGAACCATTTTAAAATGACTCATTTCTTCTTCTACTAACCCTATCATTTCTTTAACTAAGTCCGTATACTCAGGGAAACTTACAATAAGTGAAATAGCAGTGCTCGCCGCTTTTTGTTCGCAAAAGGCATGGTCTGATAAAATTTCTTCTAAATTTTTCTCAGCAATATTAACCCATCTTGGGTCTGAAGGCAATTTTAATCCTAGCATAAATTATATATCTAAATCAAATGTTTTTCGTAAAAGTTCAACATGCTTATTTTTTTCTACTAATTTTTCATATTTATCTTCCGGGGTGTAAGCGTATTTTTTCTCCATCGTTTCGTTTACTTTTATATCTAAAGTGATGGAGAAATTGTTCACTGCTTTCCTCAAGTATTGGAGTAATTCAAATTGTTGACGTTCAACTTCAATTTTATTAGTAGTATTTGGAAACTCCAAGCGAATGGTGTGGTCATCAACTAGCTTTGGGGTGTCAATTTGAAGTATGGCAGCTAAATTATACTTACCATCAGTTTCCAATTTAGTAACAAAGACAGCCCAGTATTTAAGAAGGTCTTCTTCTGTAAACGGATCGTTTGGTAAGTCTTCCTCCTTAACAGTCACTTCCATGAGTTTAATTTGGTGTTCCTTTTTCTTTCGAATACTACTCAGTGAAAGTCCTGAAGCAGGTCTTTGAGTGGTTTGAATAACTGGAATAGGCGGAGTTGTTTTCTGAACGAGCTCTTTAATGATAGGTTCTGTTTTTTCAGGTGCTTCAACAACAGGAGTCGTAATTTTAACAAGGGATGAAACTGAGCTTTTTATTTTTACTTCAGAAACATTATTAGATTTAAAATAGGAGGCAGGGATTATATATCCACTAGACTTTTTTTTTTCTCCATCAAAATTGATAGAGGCAAGCTGCATTAAACAAAGTTCGACAAGGAGTCGTTGATTTTTGCTAGTTTTATATTTCAAGTCACATTCATTGGCCAGCTCTATAGCATTGATTAAAAATGCTTGAGATGTTAATTCTGATTGTTTTTTGTAAGTCTTTTTAGTATCCTCTCCAACTTCAAGAAGTTCAATAGTCTGTGGTGTTTTACTAACTAACAAGTCTCGAAAGTGAGAGGCGAGGCCAGTGATAAAATGATGTCCATCAAACCCTTTAGACAAGATGAAGTTAAAATGCACCAATAACTCAGGGATTTTATTTTCTAAAATTAAATCTGTTGCTTCAAAAAAGGTGTCATAATCTAAAACATTTAAATTTTCAGTAACGGCTTGACGTGTGAGGTTTTTCCCTGAAAAGCTAACAACTCTATCAAAAATTGAGAGCGCATCTCTCATGGCTCCATCTGCTTTTTGAGCGATGATGTGTAAGGCATCGTCTTCTGCAGTGATCCCTTGTTCTTCAGCAATTACCTTAAGGTAATTCTTAGCATCATTTACAGTAATTCTTTTGAAGTCAAAAATCTGACAACGAGAAAGAATAGTAGGAATTATTTTATGTTTTTCAGTGGTCGCAAGAATAAAAATACAGTGCTTAGGTGGCTCTTCTAATGTTTTAAGGAATGCGTTAAAAGCAGAAGCCGATAGCATGTGGACTTCATCAATAATATACACTTTGTAATTGCCTACTTGAGGTGGAATGCGAACCTGATCTGTAAGACTACGAATATCATCTACAGAATTGTTGGAAGCGGCATCTAATTCGAAAATATTAAATGCAAAATCTTCATTTTCATTTTCCGAATCATTACTATTAATCATTTTAGCAAGAATACGAGCACATGTTGTTTTACCAACGCCTCTAGGGCCTGTAAATAATAAAGCTTGTGCTAAATGATTTTGATCAATTGCATTTTTTAAAGTATTGGTAATAGCAGTTTGCCCAACAACATCTTTAAATGTTTGGGGTCTGTATTTTAAGGCCGATACAATAAAAGGTTCCATAAATATCTTGTTAAAACAAATTTAAAACTTCATCTAGTAATGGCTAAATTAAACCCCCTAAAATTAAAAGGAGTTATTAACAATTTGTGTACTTTTGCGTCAAAGCAGATCGCCTTATCGCTGTTCGTTTTAACGAGGAGAGGAAAGTCCGGACACCGTAGTGTACTATAGTGGTTAACGACCACCAGTCGTGAGGCTAGGAAAAGTGCAACAGAAAGAATGTACAGGTAATGCTGTAGTGAAACCAGGTAAACTCTATAGGGTGCAATGTCATGTATATCAGTGCTTGAGCGCGTCACGTGCAATGCTGAAGGGTAGGCAGCTAAAGTTTGCTAGCAATAGTAAACAAAGATAAATGATAAGGATTGCACATTGTGTGATACAGAATCCGGCTTATAGATCTGCTTTTTTTTTAGTTTTCGAAAAAACTAAAGCGATTGCCTCCGTAGCCCTTTACTTCCGAAAAATGTGGTGATTCAGAAAGATCTGTTTGTTTTGAATGTTCGATAATAAGAACGCCCTCTTTTTCAAGCAGCTGATTTTCAAAGACAAGTTCAATAATTTTCAAAAACTTCTCATGTTCTAGTTCGTAAGGAGGGTCTGCGAAAATAATAGTTTGAGGTTGCTTAGTTTTCTCTAAAAACCCGAACACTTCAGCTTTGATTACTTGGATAGGCATTTCAAACTCTTCAGCGGTTTTTCCTATAAACTTTGTGCAATGGAAATTCTGATCCACAGCGATTATAGACTCTGTTCCTCTAGAAGCAAATTCATAGCTAATGTTTCCAGTTCCTGCAAATAAATCTAAGAAAGAGATGTCATGAAAATGATAGCGGTGATTGAGAATATTAAAGAGTGCTTCTTTGGCCATGTCAGTTGTTGGACGAACTGGTAATTTTTTGGGAGCCATTATTCGTCTGGCTTTAAAAGTTCCTGAAATGATACGCATTATAAGCTGTTTAGTAATGTGAAATTTTTGGAGCTTGAGTCGTTACTATAAAGCATGGAGTCGCTATTTAGTAAGTTTACATCTCTTATGTATTTGTAAGCGATTTTATATAATTCATCACTTTTGTCAATAGATCCCATTAATACTAGCGGGAATTCTTCTGGATTTAGTTGTAGTTGTTCTGCAGTGAATAATAAATAATAAATGAAATCTTCCTTAGTAATAAATTCAAAGCGATTATAAAACTGTAAAAAATTATTTTTAATCACGACTATTTCAAAATGAGAGGCTTCTATATTGACATACATTTTTGGTTGTTTGGTGTTTTTTTCAAGTGTTAAAACACGATTTATTAAAATAGATGCACTGTGTTTATATTCAAACCCCCCAAACCGATCAAAAATAAAATTATTAATATTTACTAAAGGAACGTAAACTACCATTATATCAGCAATTTTCACTTGATCATAGGTTATAAAATCCGTTTTTAGAATTTTGGAATTAAACTTTAAATAGTCAATTAGATTCGTTTCGTCAAACAAGGGCTTAGGAACTAAAGTAGCTAGCTCATTACAATGTATAACAGTGACTTTAGAAAACTCATTATTTAACGCTTCAGAAGTGTTGAAGTGGTGAATGAGTTGATCTAAAAGTTCTTTAGGGGTTTGTTTTTTGTCAAAATTCACTGACTCCAAATAATCAATCTTGGAGCTCACTGAATTCAAAACAAAAAAAGAAAGTCCACTCAAGTTTACTTGAATGGACAATTCATTTATAGGTTCTGATATGTTATTGCTCTGAATAATTTTTTGGCCAGTTTCCATTAGTATTTATTTCTTCCATAGATCCAACTTTCAAAGTTGGTCCGTTAACGCCTTCAACCGAAATCACTTCAGATTCTAAATCTACTAAGTTCTTGTCTTGGTCAAATAGGATTATTTTTTTCGAAACAGAAGCTTCAAACACAGGAATGTAAATCCCATTTTGTTCCAGTAGTCCAGACTTCAACTCAAATATTTGACCTTCTTTTCCTGAGGGAACATTCATCATGGATTTGTAGCGAGTATCAGCACCAAATAAGGAGTCTAATACAGGAACAAACCCTAGTGTATCAATAATTACAATATCTTTTGTAGTATCAACTCCGTATAAGCGAGTTAATTCTTTATCAATTATAGTGGAATCTCTTCGTTGTGTGATTGTAAATTTTTCATTTTCAATAAATTTAACTAAACTATCCCAGTTTGGTTGAAACTGTCCAGTCACAGATCTGTGTGCTAACTCAGCATCCCTAATGTCTTTAAGGTTTTCAATAACAACTTTATAACGCTTCTCTTTTAGTTGGTTAAACTTAATCTCTCCATAAACAGACATGAAAGTAATGTAACCTAGATAAATTATTAAGGTCCATAAGCCCAGAAGAATAAAAGGCTTGTATTTTTTTGGAATTGATTTATCAATAAAATAAACAATTACAATTGTCAGTACAACGACTAAGACTATTCCTAAAATTACCATAGTTTTTTTTAATTATTATGAGACTTCACAAATCTACAATTTTTTTTTATTCAATAAAGTGAATGTTAGTAAAAATCATTTCTATATTTGAATAAATAATTATCTGCACTACAACCTAATGGATTCTAATGACTTTTATAAATTACTAAAAACAAGTTTTCCTTTTACACCAACATTAAAACAAAACATTGGTTTACAGCAACTTTCTAACTTTATTTTCAGTACAGTTGCCAACGAACTTTTTGTGTTAAAGGGGTATGCAGGTACGGGTAAAACAACTATAATAGGAGTTTTGGTTAAAAACCTATGGAATGCTCAAAAGACGGCTGTTTTACTCGCTCCAACAGGTAGAGCAGCAAAAGTTATAAGTAATTACTCCAAAAGTGAAGCCTTTACAATTCACAAGAAAATTTATGCACCACGTCCAGAAAAAAATGGCAAAATGACATTTGTACTTTCTCCAAATAAGCACAAAAAAACATTGTTTATTGTAGATGAAGCTTCAATGATATCCGACATTTCTAATCAAGCTAAATTATTCGGAAGTGGCTCGTTATTGGATGATTTGATTCAGTATGTATATTCAGGTCAACAGTGTAAGTTATTACTTATTGGAGATACCGCACAGTTGCCACCAGTTAAATTAGATCTAAGCCCCGCTTTAAATGAGTCTAACCTGGAACTCAACTATAACAAAGAAGTGATTCGCTTAGAATTAGATGAAGTGGTAAGGCAAGGAGAGGATTCGGGAATTTTGTTTAATGCCACTCATTTAAGAGAAGCCGTTTCAAATTCTTACTTTGATTCTTTTCAGTTTAATCTCAAGGGATTTAAAGATATTGTTCGCTTAAATGACGGGTATGAGATTTTGGACGCCATTAATGATGCTTACAGTACGTTAGGAAATGAAGATACTGCATTAATAGTTCGTTCTAACAAACGCGCAAATTTGTATAACGAACAAATACGTTCACGTATTTTGTTTAATGAAAATGAATTAACTGCAGGAGACTTTTTAATGATTGTTAAAAACAATTATTTTTGGTTAAAGCCAACAAGTGAAGCTGGTTTTATTGCCAATGGAGATATTATTGAAGTACTAGAAATATTTAGTATCAAAGAATTATACGGATTTCGTTTTGCGGAAGTTAAAATTCGTATGGTTGATTATCCTAAGATGCTCCCTTTTGAAACGGTATTGATGTTGGATACTATTAAATTAGAAACCCCTTCGTTACCCTACGAAGAATCTAATAAGCTATATCAAGAAATTTTAAAAGATTTTGAAGACGAATCATCTTCTTATAAAAAGTTTTTAGGGGTTAAAAAAAGTAAGTATTTAAATTCCTTACAGGTAAAATTCTCATATGCAATTACATGTCATAAATCTCAGGGTGGACAATGGAATACTGTATTTGTAGAACAACCCTATTTACCTAACGGAATTGATCGTGATTATCTCCGTTGGCTGTATACAGCCATTACCCGTGCTAAAGAAAAGCTATATCTTATAGGGTTTAAAGATGATTATTTTGAAGATTAAAGATATACAGTTTTCACATATTTAATTTACTAAAATTTACGTAATTTTGATTATCCATCAAATTAATATTCAATGAAAATAATTGCCATGATTCCTGCTCGTTACAGTGCGTCTCGTTTTCCGGGAAAACTCATGCAGGACCTTGAAGGTGAAAGCGTGATACTTAGGACCTACAAGGCTACTATTAACACTAAATTATTCAGCGATGTATATGTAGTGACTGACAGTGAGGTTATTTCTCAAGAAATTAAAAGTCATGGTGGTCGTGTTATTATGAGTGTTAAGGAACATGAGTCTGGAAGTGATCGTATCGCAGAAGCTGTTAAATCGGTTGAATGCGATATAGTAGTTAATGTCCAAGGAGATGAGCCTTTTACAGACTGCGAGAGCTTAAAAAAAGTCATAAGTGTATTTGAAAATGATTCTGAAAAAGAAATTGATTTAGCATCTTTAATGGTTCATATTACGGATCCTGAAGAAATTCAAAACCCCAATACAGTTAAGGTTATTGTGGATCAACGTAATTTTGCTCTTTATTTTTCAAGAAGTCCAATTCCGTACCAAAGAGATAATTTTGTTGACACAAAGTACTTTAAGCATAAAGGAGTCTATGCTTTTAGAAAAGAAGCATTACTTGATTTCACTAAACTTCCTATGAAAATGTTGGAAGTATCTGAAAAAATAGAATGTATCCGATATTTAGAGTTCGGAAAAAAAATTAAAATGGTCGAAACCGATGTTCAAGGGGTGGAGATAGACACTCTAGAAGATTTAGAACGTGCCAAAAATATTCTTAGAGAAAATAATTAAATTAGTATACATTGAAAAAGATAGATTTAAATAGTTGGAATCGTAAGCAACATTATCACCATTTTAATGCGCTCTCAAATCCTTATTTTGCTGTTACAATCCCGATTGATATGTCTATTGCTTATAAGCGTGCAAAGGATCATAATTATAGTTTTTTTGCTGTATACTTACATGCGTGTATGAAAGCTATCAATCAGACTGAAAACTTTAAATATAGAATCATTGATAATGAAGTCTTTGAACTAGAAGTGATACATACATCTGCTACAATGTTAAGAGAGGATAAAACTTTTGGGTTTAGTTATATTCTTTTCACAAATGATTTTGAACAATTTAACATCAATATTAAAAATGAAAAGGAACGTATTGAAAACTCATCAGAACTTTACCCTCCTGTCTATGATTTAAATTGTATTCATTGCTCTGCCTTACCATGGTTTAGTTTTTCATCACAAAAAGAACCTTTTTCAGGTCTAAAGGAATCTATTCCTAAATTTGGTTTTAGTAAAACTTACAACGAAGGAAGTAAATTGATAATGAATGTATCAATTAGTGTAAATCATGCGCTGGTCGATGGCTATCATGTAGCTCAATTTGCCGATAAGTTCCAGCAATATCTGAACTTTGAATAATTTTTTATTAAATAGAACGTTTATGATTTATGAGTTTTAAAAATTCCCCCATGGTTGCCAAAGTAGTTTTTGGCCGTGGCAGCTTTAACCAACTTGGAGAAATTATTACTCCCATGCGTAAAAATGAACGCGCTCCTTTTATATTTTTGGTGGATGATGTATTTGAGTCTCAAATAACTTTCACCTCTAAGATTCCATTACTTTATAGTGATCAAATCCTATTTATTTCTGCTAATGAAGAGCCTAAGACTTCCCAAGTTGACAGTTTAGTGGAAAAAATTATTTTAAGCTCTAGTATTTTACCTTCAGGAATTATTGGAATCGGGGGGGGGACAGTTATGGATTTAGCTAAGGCCGTTTCATTGATGCTTACTAATAGCGGATCTAGTGAGGATTATCAAGGATGGGATTTAATAAAAAATAAAGGAATATATCACGTTGGTATCCCCACTATTTCCGGAACAGGTTCTGAAGTTTCAAGAACAACAGTATTAACAGGGCCAACCAAGAAATTAGGGATTAATAGTGACTTTACTCCATTTGACCAGGTTATTTTAGATCCTGAGCTAACCGAAAATGTTCCAAAAGATCAATGGTTTTATACTGGAATGGATTGTTATATTCATTGTATTGAATCTCTAAATGGTAATTTTATAAATTCGTTTAGTAAAACATATGGCGAAACTGCACTAAAGCTATGTGAAGAGGTGTTTTTAAGTTCTCCAAGTCCTAACATAAGCCAAGATAAATTAATGATGGCCTCATGGCATGGTGGTATGAGCATAGCTTACTCACAAGTTGGAGTAGCACATGCATTAAGCTATGGTTTGTCATTTTTATTAGGAGTTAAGCATGGAATTGGTAATTGTATTGTTTTTGATCATCTTGAAGCATTTTATCCTGATGGAGTAAAGTTGTTTAAAAAGATGAAGAGAAAGCATAATATTACATTACCTAAAGGACTATGCGCAAATCTTACAAATCAACAATTTGACATCATGATTGATGTTGCTCTGAGTCTTGAGCCATTATGGGAAAATGCCATTGGAAAAGACTGGAAGTCTCAAATTACAAGGTCTTCGTTAAAAGATCTTTATTCTAAAATGTAAACATGCAAACAATTTCAAAATTTATATACCATCGTTTATTAGGGTGGAATTTCACTGGCTTCATGAAATTTGATTCCGTGAAAAAGGCAGTTATAATCGCTGCACCTCATACTAGTTGGCATGATTTTTATATAGGAGTCTTTTTGCGTTCTGTTATCCAAATGGAAGCTAACTTTGTTGGAAAAGAATCTCTCTTTAACCCATTAACAGCTTGGTTTTTTAGATCGCTTGGAGGTACTCCTATTAAACGAAATGCTAATGAAAAGCAAGTAGATGCGATTGCAAGACTTTTTACAAATAGAGATGTCTTTCGTATTGTGTTAGCGCCAGAAGGGACAAGAAAAAAAGTAGACACTTGGCGAACCGGTTTTTATTACATCGCCAAAAAAGCAAATGTGCCAATAGTTATGATCACATTTGATTTTGAAAATAAAGTTAATTGTATTTCTGAACCCTTTTTTCCTACGGATGATATTGACGCAGATTTTAAGTTTATGCGTTCATTTTTTGAAGGTGTCAAAGGAAAAGTTTCTAAATATTCTTAACTATTCTAGCATGGTATGATAAACGTTTTGAACATCATCATCTTCTTCCAGTTTTTCTAACAATTTATCAACGTCTTTTACTTGCTCTTCACTTAAGGGCTTTGTAACCTGAGGGATCCGCTCAAATCCAGATGAAAGAATTTCTATTTCTCGCGCTTCTAAAGCAGATTGTATAGCGCCAAAACTTTCAAAGGGGGCGTAAATTAAAATTCCATCGTCATCTGCAAACACTTCTTCTGCACCAAAATCTATAAATTCAAGTTCAACTTCTTCTGCATCTAATCCGTCTGCATTAATTCTGAAATTACAGCTATGGTCAAACATAAAAACCACCGAACCGGAAGTTCCCATATTACCATTACATTTATTAAAATAGCTTCTCACATTTGCTACGGTACGGGTATTATTGTCTGTAGCTGTCTCAACTAATATCGCTATTCCATGTGGGGCATAGCCTTCAAATAACACCTCTTTATAATCGCCTTGGCTTTTATCACTGGCGCGTTTAATGGCCCTTTCAATATTGTCTTTAGGCATATTAACAGCTTTCCCATTTTGAATAACTGCTCTTAATCTGGAATTACTATCTGGATCGGGCCCACCTTCTTTTACAGCCATAACGATGTCTTTTCCGATACGTGTAAACGCCTTGCTCATTGCTGACCAACGCTTCATTTTTCTTGCTTTGCGAAATTCAAAAGCTCTTCCCATAGGTTCCTGTTTATTAAGTTTAACAAAAATAAAAATGCTTGGCTCAAAAACAAATATTATGAGACCTAAATAGTTAAATCATATCGTCAATTACTTCCTTACTTTTCATTTGAAGATGTTTAGGAAGTTTATTGTCTCTTGGCAAGACTGCTAAATAGCGGGAATCATTAGTAGTGTAAACAAGTTTATATCTAGTATTTATAAAATTCATTTTCGATACAATCTCTTTAATGAAATCATCATGACATACTAAGTCTGAGCTTCCCAGGTGAAAAGTCCCAAATTTGTTTCTGTTTATTATATAATGTAATTGTTGAGATACTTTTTTGGCGGTAATCACATTCATTATTAGGTTTGGAAATAGCTCTATTGGTTCATTTAGTTCTATTAATAATTTTATCTCGTTATTACGTGGTGATTGATTACCAAACACCATAGGTAACCTAACAATTGCCACTTTTTTAGCTGGTAACTTTAAAAATAATTGTTCAAGTCTAATTTTAAAATGGCCGTAAATACTGTTGCTAAGTGTAGTGTCATTTTCGTAGCTTGGGAATTTGCTATAGGCATCAAAGACGTTTGCAGACGATAAAAAAATGATTTTACAACCCTTTTTTTGATTTACATACTCATAGAGATGTTTATGAGCTGTGAGTTGAGCAGAAAAATTTCCTCTCAAGGATGAGATGATAATAGTGGGTTTTATCAAATTTAATATTTCAAAGATATCATCTTCTTCAAAGTCATACTGATAAAAATGTGTGTTTTTTTTTAGTACTGATTTCGAAGTCTTATATGTGCCAAATGTTTGAAAATAGGGGTGGAGCTCTCTATAAATAACACCACCTAAAAAACCACTAACTCCCAATATAAGAACGCGGTGTTTTTTTAATGTTGCCATAGCTAAAACGTGTTATTTTTTATAAAAAGGGAGTTTAACTATTTTTGCAGCTACTTTATGTTTACGAATCGCAATACGTATGTCGGTCCCTATAGCTTTATGATCACTTAAAACATATCCTAAGCCAATCCCTTTGCCTAAAGAAGGTGCCATTGTGCCAGACGTCACAATTCCAATTTCATTTCCTTCTGTATCTTCAATTCGGTAGTCTTTTCTTGGAATTCCTCGTTCCAATAACTCAAAACCAACCAGTCGTCGCTCGGTTCCATTTTGTTTTTGAAGCTCAAGAGCTTCAGAATTTGTAAAGGTTTTTGTGAATTTAGTTACCCATCCCAAGCCAGCTTCAATTGGTGAGGTTTCATCGTTTATATCATTCCCATAAAGGCAGTACCCCATTTCAAGTCGTAATGTATCTCTTGCAGCTAATCCAATAGGTTTAATCTCGTAAGATTTACCTGCTTCAAAGACGCGTTCCCAAATTTGTTTAGCATCTGAGTTTTTACAATAAATTTCAAAACCACCACTTCCAGTGTATCCAGTTGCCGATATAATAACATCTTTAACTCCTGCAAAATCAGAAATTGTGAAATTATAAAAATTAATACTTGATAAATCTACACTAGATAAAGATTGCATTGCATCTACTGCCTTTGGACCTTGAATAGCTAAAAGCGAGTAGTCTTCACTACTGTTTTTCATCTTAGCTCCCATTGAATTTTTAGAAACAATCCAATCCCAGTCTTTATCTATGTTACTAGCATTAACGACTAGTAAATAGGAATCTTCTTTTAATTTGTAAATAATCAAGTCGTCTACAATCCCCCCTAAGTCGTTAGGTAAACAACTGTATTGCGCTTTTCCTATTGTTAGTTTAGAAGCATCATTTGAAGAAACCTTTTGAATCAGCTCTAGTGCCATTGGCCCCTCAATAATAAATTCACCCATATGTGATACATCAAATACGCCAACCCCTTCACGAACAGTTTGGTGTTCAAGCGTTACTCCTTCATACTGCACAGGCATTATATACCCGGCAAAAGGAACCATCTTTGCATTAAGTGCTTCGTGTATTGAATGGAGTGCAATTGTTTTCATAGTGAATCGTATTTTCACTACAAATTTAAACAAAAATAGGAACTGAAGCTGTTTATAGCTGCGTTAAAAAAGCCTTAAATTCTGTATAGTTATTAACCGCTGTTGCTACTTTAGTTTTATCAATGACTGCCTTAATTTGTTCAGGTAACGGAATATCAATGTCAATAACTGATTCCACAACATCTAAAAACTTAGTGGGGTGGGCTGTTTCTAAGAAGACACAATGCGCTTCTTTATTGGTAGTCAAGTAGGATTTACTTCCTAAATATCCTACAGCTCCGTGAGGATCTGCAACATAGCCAGTTGTTTGATAAATCTCCTCTAAAGCTTCTTTGGTTTCTTTATCGGTAAAACTGAATGAGGATAAATTTGATTTTAAAGTATTAAAATCGTTGTCATAAATGGCTTGAATACGAATAAAATTACTTGGGTTTCCGACATCCATTGCATTACTAACTGTTTGAACTGAAGGCTTAGGCTCATAATTAGTAGATTTTAAGTAGCGTGTTACTACATTATTGTCATTATTAGAAGCAATGAAATGTTTGATGGGTAAGCCTAGCTTTTGTGCAATCATACCCGCACATACATTACCAAAATTTCCGCTTGGAACTGAAAAAACAATGTCTTTGTATTTGTTTTTTAACTGCTTGTAAGCAAACATAAAATAAAACATTTGAGGAAGCCATCGAGCCACATTAATTGAATTTGCAGAAGTGAGTTGCATTTTTGAAGTAAGTTCTTCATCTAAAAATGCTTTTTTTACCATGTCTTGACAATCATCAAAAGTGCCCTCTACTTCTAAGGCGGTAATATTTTGTCCTAAAGTAGTTAGTTGTTTTTCTTGAATATTACTTACTTTCCCACTTGGGTATAAAATAACGACTCTTACGCCTCTGACCCCTAAAAACCCATTGGCAACTGCACCTCCAGTATCTCCTGATGTGGCTACTAATACGGTAACTTCGTTAGAGTTATTTTTATTGAAATAGCCTAAACATCGCGCCATAAACCGTGCACCCACATCCTTGAAAGCCATTGTTGGACCGTGAAATAACTCTAATGTAGATATAGAATCTGTGAGTTTGACAACAGGAAAATCAAAGTTTAGTGTTTCGGACACAATAGTTTTTAAAACAGCTTCGGGAATTTCGGGGCTTATGAACTGTTTGATGGCTTCATAGGCAATTTCTTCATTTGATAAAGTTTCAATTGTATCAAAGAAAGAGGGATCCAATGCCGTTATATTTTCAGGAAAATATAAGCCTTTATCAGGTGCAAGTCCTTTTATAACTGCAGTTTCAAAAGTGGTATTGGGAGCTATATTATTTAAACTGTAATAGTTCATTTTTAATTTTAGTTTAGTTTTCGGATTCCCTCCATATTAATTTTAGACACATAGACTTCAAAGGCAATATTTTGCGTTGTATATGCCTGTCTAATTGCACTTTCAACTTTAATTGCAGTCAAACGACTTTTACATAAGCTAAAAACTGATGGGCCAGAACCAGAAATACCAGTACCTAAAGCTCCATTTTTCAAAGCAGTTTCTTTGATTCTTTCAAATCCAGGAATTAATTGGCTTCTAAATGGTTCTACAACTACATCTGTTAAAGAACGACTAATTAGCTCATAGTCATTTGTGTGTAATCCATGAATCAGACTTCCTACGTTTGACCATTGTGTAATGGCATTTTTTAAAGAAATATTTTCTGGTAATATTTTTCTAGCATCTGCTGTTTTTACTTCAATTTGGGGGTGTATAACGACTGCAAATAAATCATCGGGTGTTGGGAGTTGTAAAATCTCTAAGGGCTCTAAGCTTTTTACTAATGTAAAGCCTCCAAATAAAGCAGGTGCAATATTATCTGCATGTTCGCTTTGACTTGCAATAGCTTCTCCTTTCATTGCAAAAGCGGTAAGTTCTAGAGCAGAGTAGGGGTTGCCTAACAAAACATTCATTCCATAAACACTTCCGGCTGCACTAGCTGAGCTACTTCCAACTCCGCTTCCAGGCTTGATATTTTTATAAATTTCTATTTCAAATCCGCATTCTGGATTTGCAGCCTCATACAAAGCCATTGCTGAAACACCAGCAACATTTTTAGTAACATCAAAAGGAAGGTCATAGCCTTCAATTTTAGTTATTTTAATGCCTTTATTTATTGTTTTCCGAATAATCATTTCATCTCCAACAGCCTCTAAACAAAAACCCAACACATCAAAGCCACAAGACACATTGGCGACCGTAGCAGGCGAAAAAAGTTTTATTTCATTCATTTAGTTAGTTATTTGATATTCTAATGATGTCAGCAAATAAGCCAGAAGCTGTAACTTCAGAACCTGCACCTGCGCCCTTAATAATCATTGGCTGTTCCCTGTATCTATTGGTGTAAAACATCACAATATTGTCCTTGCCTTCCAAATTATAAAATGGATGCCCTTCAGGAATCTCTTTTAAACCTACTTTAGCTTTTCCGTCTTTAAATTCCGCAACATACTTTAATTTACATTGGTTAGATGCTGCTGCAGAGTATAACTTTTGAAAATCATTCTCTGTGGTCTTTAAAGTTTCATAAAATGCTTCTACAGTTTCAGCAGCCATACATTCTTTAGGTAAAAAGGCCTCATTTTCTATGTCTGACATATTAAGCATTTCGCCACTTTCACGTGCTAAAATTAATAATTTTCTAGCCACATCAACTCCACTTAAATCAATTCTAGGGTCTGGTTCAGTGTAGCCTTCAATTTGTGCCTGTTTCACAACTTCGTGAAAGGTAGTGTTTTCATTAAAATTATTAAATATATAATTTAAACTTCCTGAAAGAACAGCATGAACAGTGTTTATTTCATCCCCTGAATTTATGAGATGTTTTAATGTGTCTATGACCGGAAGTCCCGCACCTACATTTGTTTCGAATAAAAAAGGAACATTGTATTTGTGTGACAACTGCTTTAAATCTAAATAGTTTTCAATACTACTAGAACAGGCTATTTTATTACAAGCAACGACAGCGATACTGTGTTTTAAATACTGTGCATAATTAGAAGCTACAAGATCACTAGCTGTGATGTCAATAAAAATGGAGTTTCTAAGGTTAAGCGCTTTTGTAGCTTCAAAAAAGCCAATAGGATCAGATTTTTCACCATTTTTTAAAATAGAATCCCAGTCCTTTAAATCAATTCCATCTTTTTCTAAGGTCATTTTTTTAGAATTAGATAAACCAATCACTTTTAATTTGATCTTCAGGTTTGTTTTTATATATTTTTTCTGTTGTTCAATTTGATTAATTAAAGATTTCCCAACATTTCCAACTCCTGATATAAACAGATTAATTTGTTTTGTCTCTGTTTCAAAAAAGCGTTCATGTAAACAGTTTAATGCCTTTGTAACATCTGATTCTGCTATTATGGCAGATATATTACGTTCGGAGGCTCCTTGAGCAATGGCACGAATATTAACATTGTTTCTCCCTAAGGTGCTAAACATTTTACCACTTATCCCTTGGTGACTTTTCATCTGATCACCTACAACTGCTATAATTGATAGGTTAGTCTCAACCACTAGTGGATCAATTTTAAAAAGAGATATTTCATTCTCAAATTCCTTATCAATAACATACTTAGCCAGCGTGGCTTCATTGTCTGCAATTCCTATACAAATAGAATGCTCAGAAGAGGCTTGAGTGGCAATAATTACATTTATCTTTTCTCTTGCCAGCGTTTCAAATAACCGTTTTGAAAACCCAGGAATACCAACCATACCATTTCCTTGCAATGTTAATAATGCAACATTATTAATATTACTAATTCCTTTGATAGGATTAGGGTTTCTGTTTTCAACAATATGAGTAATTAAGGTACCTTCATCTTGGGGGGCTAAGGTGTTCTTAATTAATAGAGGGATGTGTTTTGAGAGTACGGGTAGTACGGTAGGCGGGTATAATACTTTGGCTCCAAAATGAGATAATTCAATAGCTTCTAAATAAGATAACTTTTTGATAGGTTTGGCATTCTTAACTGATTTTGGGTTTGTTGTAAACATGCCGCTTACGTCTGTCCATATCTGAAGTACACTGGCATTCATTGCAGCAGCTATAATAGCTGCTGTATAGTCCGAGCCTCCACGACCTAGTGTTGTAATTTCTCCATTTTCAGATTTTGAGATAAACCCTGGAAGTATGGTTATGATCTTGTCATTACTACCAAAATAGGTAATAATGTTTTCATTTGTTTCTCCAAAATTTACAGCAGCGTTTGTGAAATTTGAATCTGTAACGATTAGATTTTGTGAATTTTTTAATTGAATATTTAAGTCATGTAATTTCATCGTTTCGTAAATAATTAACGAAGAAAGTAATTCTCCAAAACTTAAAAGTTTATCTGTAGTTTTAGGGGACAGTTCATTTATCAAATAAATACCATCTAATATTTTTTCTAGCTTTGAAAGGTGGTTTAAAACAATGTCTAAAGTGGTTTCGTGTGCTTCCCCAGTTAATAAGCCGTCAACAACTTCAATATGCTTCAAGCGTAAGGATTCAAAATCTTCTTTGTAGTTTTTGTTTTTTTCAATAGCCTTGTTAGCCGCAGCCAGTAATTTATCTGTAATTCCTCCAATAGCAGAGACAACTACGGATACATTTTCTGATAAAGATTCATTTTTTATAATCTCTATAACTTTCTGTATGTTTTTTGCGGAACCTACGGATGTTCCACCAAATTTTAAGACTTTCATTTTATTTTTTTTGAATTATTTAAAAACGATTGTTTTGCATTAAACAATAGTTTGAAAGAGGATTTATATATCAATTAGACCCAAAAGGGTAATAATAAGCATTGAAATTGTGATAAACCTAATGTTTGAATACAACAATCCCGAGGAGAGTGAGTGTGACTTAATATTTGTACTGTTCATAATAAATAAATATACTCTCAAAAGTATCAAATTTACAGGGCTAAAAAAAAAAATACTATAATTTTATAGATTAATGAATTTAGAGGGTTTAAATTTTTAATACTTAGCAAAAACACACTTATTTATAAACATTTCTTAATGTAAAGAAATACCATAAATTTTCTAGTCACTTCTCCTTTCTTCAAAATGTTGATGACTGTTTAATAAATAGTGTTTAAATATTTATTTTTTATGGATTTAAAGCAATCTTATTATTAATTTTGCATATAACTTTTGAATAATACAACACATGCAACGCGACGAACAAATTTTTGAATTAATTAAAGCTGAAAAAGAACGTCAAATCAATGGTATTGAATTGATCGCTTCTGAAAACTTTACAAGTGAACAAGTAATGGAGGCTACGGGCTCTGTCCTTACCAACAAATATGCTGAAGGTTACCCTGGTAAGCGTTATTATGGTGGTTGTGAAATTGTTGATGAAGTTGAACAAATAGCAATTGACCGCGCTAAGACTTTGTTTGGTGCTGCTTGGGCTAATGTACAACCGCACTCTGGTAGTCAAGCAAACACTGCTGTGTTTCATGCGTGTTTAAAAGTAGGGGATAAGATCTTAGGATTTGATTTATCTCACGGGGGCCACCTAACACATGGTTCTCCAGTTAATTTTTCGGGCCGTTTATACAATCCTGTATTTTATGGAGTTGAAAAGGAAACAGGCGTTTTGGATTATGATAAGATTCAAGACATTGCAACCAAAGAACAACCTAAGTTAATTATCGCTGGTGCTTCTGCTTATTCTCGTGATATTGATTACAAACGATTCCGTGCTATTGCAGACAGTGTAGGGGCATTATTACTTGGAGATATTTCTCACCCTTCAGGACTCATTGCTAAGGGAATTTTAAACGATCCTTTGCCACATTGCCACATAGTTACAACTACTACTCACAAAACACTTAGAGGCCCTAGAGGCGGGCTAATTATGATGGGTACTGATTTTGAAAATCCTTTTGGAATTACCTTAAAATCTGGAAAAGTACGTATGATGTCTTCCTTATTGGATTCTGCTATATTTCCTGGAAACCAAGGCGGGCCTTTAGAGCACGTTATTGCTGGAAAAGCCATTGCTTTTGGAGAAGCTTTAACAGATGATTTTTTACATTATATTTTACAAGTTAAAAAGAATGCGGATGCGATGGCTCAAGCCTTTGTAAAGCGCGATTACCATTTAATTTCTGGTGGGACTGATAACCACATGATGTTGATTGATTTACGAAACAAGAATATTACTGGAAAAGATGCAGAAAATGCATTAGTGAAAGCGGATATTACAGTCAACAAGAACATGGTGCCTTTTGATACTCAAAGTCCATTTGTTACTTCTGGGATTAGAGTGGGAACACCCGCAATAACAACTCGTGGCATGAAAGAATCTGATATGGAAACGATTGTAGCGCTTATTGACGATGTTATTATTAACCATGACGATGAAGCTAAGCTTGAAGCCATTGCTCAAAAAGTAAATGCACTAATGAGTCACCGCCCTTTAGTTTCTTAAATAACCGATAGTTTTATATAAAAAAAAACCTGCTATTAAGCAGGTTTTTTTTGTTTCTAGTATTGTTTGTTAGGAGTCAAACAAATCACCTGGATCGTCTAGTCCAGATTGTGCTTGAGCCTTTTTAGGGTCTAATATCATATAGGTTCCTATGGCTGTAAGAGCGGCATATTTTCCGTAATTACCAATCTTTCCAAGCGCCTCTTTTCGTGAAATGTCTTTAGGTTCTTTATTTTTCATAGTTGTACGTTTTATTTTTTGATAATTATTTTTTTGTTAACTGCCTCTGTTTGCGTTTCTAATTGCACGACATATACACCTGTAGTCAGGACTGGTAATTCTATTTTATTTAGCCCTGTTCCTTCAAAAGATGTATTGACGACTTCTTTTCCTACCAAATCATATACGCGAACGCTTGCATTGGCAGTGTGCACACCAGTGATTGTTAAATTACTGTCAACGACATACATGCTAACATTTGTTAAGCTTACTTGGTTGTCGCTAAGCGCCGTTGCCGTTGTGTGTATATAGAAACGTCCAATTCCATTTAAGTCTTCGTCAGGGGTTGTTGTAAAGGTCGATGTACTATCTAAAATCGTAAAAGAATTATCATTTTTATCTTCCAAGTATATATTAACTCCTTCAGGAAGGTTAATCGCATTGGCTGAAATACTTATCTGCTCTCCAGCTGCTGCTGTAATCCCTACTGGGATAATCATGGTGTCTAAGTCTGAATTTGGAAGCGATTGAATGGCTAGATCTTGACCGTTACTATTAGCCACTAAGTGTGTGTAAATAGAAAAACTATTGGCAGCGCCACCAAAAGTGGTACTGTCATATCCATTATCAAATCCAGTAGTAGTTCCGTCTATATAATAAACATCTGTGTCTCTAGTTATTTCCCCATCGCTAAGAACTAAGCTAATCTCGGGTCTTTCACTTGAAAGTCTT